>JBAIWU010000603.1:0-13430 GCA_037917155.1 Candidatus Eiseniibacteriota bacterium | reverse complement strand
TCCAGGCGGCGAGCACCTCCGCTTCACGCGCGGGCGCGAGGCCGCTGAACTTGCCCTCGAGCTGCGCCTGGCGGGCGTCCTCCGGGCGGGTCCTGTTCCACTCGAGCGTGTCCAGCGCGGTCACCGCCAGCGGTCGGAAGGTGAGCCCGTTCGCGACGGCCTTGGCGTTCGCGCGGAAGTGGAATCCGGCCGCGTCGCCGTGGGGGTCGATCCACACCGGCATGTCCTTCCATTCCTCGACCCCGTGCTGCCTGAGGAACTCGGCCCCCACCCACGTGAACTGGGCCCCGGCGGTGGTCACCGCCTTGATGCCGTAGAGCATCTCGGAGATCGAGAGTGGCGCCGCCGGGCCGAGCGCGTTGAAGACGCCGGTCTCGCGCTGCTCGATCATGTGGATGGTCCACTCCGCGAGGTCGCGCGAGTCGATGAACTGCACCCGGTCAGTCGGATCGCCGGGCGCCAGCACTTCACCACCGCGATCGATGCGTGATGGCCAGTACGTGAAACGATCCGAGGGATCGAGCGGGCCGACGATGAGGCCGGGGCGGATGATCGTCGAGACCGGATACGTCTCCTGCACCAGACGCTCGCAGAATGCCTTGAACGGCGGGTACTGGCTCGCGCGGTAGGACGGATCGAGCGAATACGGATCGATGTCCTTGTTCATCGGCACCGTCGCGGCGGTTTCGTCCATGCCCGGCTTGCTGTTGTCGAGGTACACCGAGACGGTCGAGATGAACACGTACTGTCCGACGTGGCCCTTCAGGTACTGCGCGACGTTGCGCACCCAGAACGGGTACGTCGTCGGGATGTCGAGCACGGCGTCGAACGAGCGGCCCTTGAGCACGCTGACGTCGGCGCCCAGGTCGCCGACCAGCTGATCGACCCGCCCCTTGAACAGGTCGGGGCGCCTCTTGTTGCGATTGAGGAGCGTGACCTTGTGCCCGCGCGCGAGCGCGTACTCGACCTGCTCGGGGCCGGTGAACCCGGTGCCGCCGATGATGAGGAGGTCGAGCGACCTGACCGCCTTGCCGGCGGTGGGGACCTTGACGCCCGGCAGCGGCGACGCGGGCGGCGCCGTCTGCTCCGCGCCCAGCGCGGGGAGCGGGAGCGCGCTCGCGGCGGCCGCGGCGGCCGATGCCTTCAGGAACTGCCTGCGGTTCAGTCTCATGCGTTCAATTTGGGCGCCTGGTGCCCCGTGTCGACAAGGCCCGGACGAGCGCCGCTCGCGCGCCTACGGGCGCGACGGCACGGCGCTCGTTGGAACACGCAACCCGGGCCGCGCCCTGCTGCGCGTCGCGACGCTCGAGCGTGGCCCGCGATCTTCGCCTGCTCGAAACGGCGCGGTTGCGGCTACCATGCGCGACCCGTCGGTCCGAGAACCACACCACAGGAGACCGAGCATGACCGGCCTCGACGCAGCACGCCGTTACCTCGACGCACGGAACGCCCACGATCCGCAGGCCGTCGTCGGCGCATTCGCCGCGGGCGGCACCTACCGCGATCCCACGACCGCAGCGATCTCGGGTGACGCGATCGGCGCCTATGCGACGCGCCTGTGGAGCGCCTTTCCCGACCTTTCGTTCGGCATCGTGAGCCTGGCGGAGGCCGGCGCGGGCCGGGTGGTGCTCGAGTGGGTGATGCGGGGCACGAACACCGGCGCGTTCATGGGACTGCCGCCCACGGGGCGGCCGATCTCGCTGCCGGGCTTGGACGTGATCGACGTCGGCGCGGACGGCATCGAGGGCGTGACGGGGTACCTCGACACGCGCGCGATCCCGGGGCAACTCGGCCTGCAGGTGCTCGTGCAGCCGGGCGCGCTCGGTCCGTTCGGCCTCGGGAATTCGGTCGCCGTCCAGTCCGGCAACAAGGCCAAGCCCGGCGCCTTCGGCATCACGACGATCTGGATCGTCGACGCGCAGACCGAGGACGTCCGCGCGATGACGCGGGCGACGGCGCAGGAGATGCTGGGCATGGAAGGGTTCATCGGAGTGGCGTTCTTCCGCATCGGCGAGCGCGGCGTCACGATCTCGGCCTGGGAGAAGCCCGAGCACGTGAGGCAGCTGCGATCCGGCGCCCACTCGGAGGCCATGCGCCGCTTCTGGGCGGAAGTCGGCCACTCCGCGTTCACGAGCGTCTGGCTACCGGATCACATCAACCCGATGTGGGTCCGGTGTGGCACGTGCGGGAAGATGAACGACCACGAGCGGCTCGCGGGCGTGTGCCGCTGCGGGCAGCCGTTGCCCGACGCCCCGCCTCACTTCTAGCGACGTCCGTCCGCGCGCTGGGGAAGAGCGCGTGCGCAAGCGCCGCGCTGCTCGAATCGCTCGGGGTGCGCGACATGCGCGTCCACGGCACGCTCGGCTACGAGCGTGCCGTGGACACCGCCGGCGGCGTCGCGCTCGACGAGTTCGACGCGAGCACGCTCGAATCCCGCCGCGTCCCCGGCCTCCGGATGTGCGGCGAGATCCTCGACGTGGAAGAAAGGCTCGGAGGCTTCAACGTCCCGTGGGCGTGGTCGAGCGGGACCGTGGCGGGGAGTAGCACAGGGCGTTGAGGCACTATGGCGGTTCCCCGAAGTGTCTCTGCTATGACACCCACACGTGATATGTACGCTGCGCCCAATTCAATAGTAGCATCAGCGAAGTTCGGGCTAGACGCCGGCGCTCAGGGACTCCCGATGGAGCTCAAGAGGTCGAGGCGCGTCACGACGACCGAGCCGTGTCAGTTCGTCGTGGCGGAGGCGACTCGTACGGCAAGGCCGTCGAATGGCGACGTCAGTTGGACTTTCACGGGGTAGCGCTCCCGGACGTTCTCGGGCCTCTGGAGGACGGCCTTTCCGTCCGACCTCACGAGCGTCACCACAAGCGAGTCGCGCACGCCCTTGGAGGAAGCCGCGGTCCCGTCCCACTCGACTCGCGGCGAACTGGTCCGGAGAATGTCGTCGAACTGACCCTCGATGTAGGCCTGAGGATCGATCCACCACCCCACGGCCCCGTCGATCACGGCTCGCGGCCCTCTCAGTAAGACCCCCACAAAGCAATGCCCGGGGTGGGCAACGGAGTCGCGCCGGCAAACCACCAGTCGGTGTCCGATCATGACTGCGCTAAGTCCACTGAGGCCGTTCAGCGACACGAGCTCGGGACTCGAGAAGCCACTCCCCGCCCGCCTCATGTCTAGCAGCAGGCCCTGTTCGGACACACCTCGCGCGGCGTCCAACTGAGCGAGACGGCCCGCGCTCGTGACACGGTCGGCGAGACTCACGCCACAGCTAGCGTCGAACCTTTCCGCCACGTAGCGGTGATAGGCGATGGCCTCGTGTCGGCGGGTCGACTCGAGCCGAAGCTGTCCGACGAATCCGATGCCCCCGATCAGCACGAGCACCATTGCCGGAACGGCGAACCGCGGCCGATTCAATCCCACCCAGCGTGCCGCCCGGCCAAGGCGGCCGGGCGCGCGTACGCGCACGAGTTCGCCCCGCAGATGCCGGCTCAGGTCGGCCCGGAGTTCTTCGGCTGAGGCGTACCGCCTCGCCGGCTCGTGTTCGAGGCACTTGAGGACGATAGCCTCAAGCGCTTCCGGGATCTCCGGGTCAATCAACCTCGGCGGATCGGGCAGACGGCGGCCGACCGCGCGCGTGTAGCTGTCGCCGTCGGAGGCGGCGAACGGCAACCGGAGCGTGAGCGCTTCGTACAACGATACTCCGAGCGCCCAGATGTCGCTTCGGTGATCCACACTCGCGCGCCTGGCCTGTAGCTGCTCGGGCGACATGTAGGCAACCGTCCCGATCAGGAATCCGGATGATGTAAGGCTCGTCGCAGCCATCACCCGTGCAACGCCGAAGTCCGTGAGTAGCAGCCGCGACGCGCGTGCGTCGAGCAAGAGGTTCGATGGCTTGATGTCGCGATGGACGATGCCGGCATCGTGCACGTGTTGGAGCGCAGAGGCGGCGCCCACGAATAGCGCCGCTACCTCGTCGCACCAGGCCCTGCGTGTGGCGACGTCCGGTGGCGGCGTGGCACGCTGGCGCGCGATCCGGTCGGCCAGGGAGCCGCCTTCGATGTACTCCATCGACAGGTAGTGGCGACCGCCCTCTTCGCCGCGATCGTGGACCTTGACGATATTCGGGTGCGCGAGGCGTCCGCCAATCCACGCCTCGCGCTCGAATCGGAGCACCTCCTCGAGTGCGTCCGCGCTTTGGGGCTCGAGCACCTTCAGGGCCACGCGTCGGCGCATCGACTCCTGATACGCTTCGTAAACGACCCCCATGCCGCCCCGACCGAGGAGGCGGAGGAGTCGATAGGCGCTGAAGCTCAGCGGAGCATCGGACACGCCGGGCCTCCCGAGTCGTCGTCCCGCGATCGCATCGCCCCGCGCCGCGGTCCGTGCCGGACCATTGAGCGGCGGGAGGCGCAGTATAGACGGCCTCTGGGGGCCAGCGTCCGCCTATTTGACTGGTCCGGCGCTGGTAACGGTGCTGGTCTTACCGGGGGCTCAGCCCGACTCCGCGGACGGTTCGATCTCCTCCTGTGAAGACCCCGAGGCGCGGAGTTCCTTCCTTAGGTAACGGGTCCGGCCTTGGCTTGGGATCAATCGGGCGCCACGCGAAGCGATCACTTCGTGCGCTACCCAACCCTGAAGAAACCTTCGTACGGGTCGGGGGTTCATTTCATAGAGAGGCTTGCGCGAGTTGATACCACCCTCCCATCCCCCGCTATGACCACTTGAGCCGACGGGCCGCTTGTGCCCCCGCCAAAGGTAACCATCCAGCGCTCCCCCCAGCGACGAATCGTCGGTCCGGATCGGAACATGCGGCGTTCGAGCTTCACCGGCTGGGTGCGGTAGCGCCGCGCCCAGGTCGGATCCGAGGCGATGGTCGTGTCATAGCGCGCCTTCGCTGCAGGCCACGCGATCTTGTCCAGAGAGTCGAACAAGGCAGCGTTTGGGGTCGTGGCCCTCGTCCACCACTCCACAGGGTGTTTGGTGTCGCGCCGCGGCGGTGTCGCGCCGACCAAGCCCACCGCACCAAGACTCGCGACGCCGATCCACAGCCCCACAATGACCAAGATCGCTCGCATACCTCCTCTTCTTGCCGCCCGGCGGGATGGTAGCACGCGAGCCGACGCGAGTTTCGCGATAGCGCCAAGGCCGGCGGCGACCTCGGGAGCACACGGTAGCGGCATCGTTGGCCCCGCGGCGACCGAGGCGGCCGCGCCTTGGCAATTGGAGGGTCCTTTGAATGCGGCAAGATGCCACTTCAGCTTCCAGCGCACGTGGTCGAGCGGGACGGTGGCGGGGCGGGCGGCCTGCGGCCCTGCCGCTTCGAAGTAGGCAGGTGTCGGCGTGGTGGTCCCCAGGCTCGCGGGCAAGCCTGCGTCCGCGATGACGTGCGGACCCGGCACGATGTTCCGCGCCGGGCCCGCGCCGGCTTCGAGGCTTCGCGCCCTTATGCGCGCGTGATCACCACCTCGAGGTACTCGCCGGGCACGACCAGCGAGTGGTCTCCGCCGACGTTCCACTTCTCGAGCAGCGCGATCAGCGCCTCGTGCAGTCGGCGCTGCCCGGCCTCGTCGAGCGCGGCGAATGCCTTGAGCATCGGGCCGTAGTAGGTGCGGAAGATCTCGACCCAGTGCTCGGCCGAGAGGAAGCGGAACTGGAAGTGCCGGCGCGTGGCCTTGATCTCGGCGGCGTGCGGGCCGAACAGCTCGACCAGCCGCGTCTCCGTGCCCCACGCGGACGCGGGCTTCAAGCCCGCGGGCGGCGGCACGAACTTGCCGATGGTCCGGAACAGCTCGCCGACGAAGCCCTCCGGCGTCCAGTTGGCGAGGCCGATGCGCCCGCCGGGGCGCACGACGCGCAGCAGCTCGCTCGCGGCGCGCTCCTGGTCCGGCGAGAACATGACGCCGTAGGTCGAGAGCGCCACGTCGAACGTGCCGTCGGCGAACGGCAGGTTCTCGGCGTCGGCGACCTGCGTGGTGAGCGGCAGGCCGTCGGCGGCCGCGCGCCGCTCCGCGTGCTCGAGCAGCTCGGGCACGTAGTCGGTCGCGGTCACGTCGGCGTAGCGCCGCGCGGCCGCCAGTGACGCGTTGCCGTTGCCGGCGGCCACGTCGAGCACGCGATCGCTGGAGCGCAGGTCGACGGCTTCGCACAGCGACTCGCCGACGATCTGGATCCGGGTGCCGATGTGACCGAAGTCGCCCGAGGCCCAGGTGGCCTGCAGGCGGGCCTTGATCGCGGCATAGTCGGGGGTCGTGCTGCTGCTGCTGTTGCCGGTGAGGGTGGTGGTCTTCATGGCGATGCTCCCCTGGAGGATGGACGAAAGGGCGTGGGACCGTTCCCACGCCCCGCACACTGCCACCCAGACGGCCGTTGACGGCTTGCCGCGCGTCGGGAAAACTTGACCGCGAGTCCGCAGCTCGTCCCGGCAGCAAGGCCGCGAGCGCTCGCGGTCCGGTCCCGGTTGGGGGGATCCATGTCCGCCGATACGCTGTCCGACCTGCTGCGCGCGGTGCGCCTGCGGGGGGCGCTGTACTTCTTCGTCGAGGGCGTCGAGCCCTGGGTCGCCGAGGCGCCGCCCGCGCGCGCGCTGGCCCCGCTGATCATGCCGGGCGTCGGGCACCTGCTCGAATTCCACGGCGTCGTGCGCGGCGCGTGCTGGGCCGCGGTCGTCGGCGATCCGCCGGTGCGGCTGGAGGCTGGCGACATCGTGCTGTTCCCGCAGGGCGACCGGCACGTGCTCTCGAGCGCCCCGGGCATGCGCTCCGAGGCGGTCGATCTGGCCTCGTTCTTCCAGCCGCGGCCCAGGCAGCTGCCGTTCGCGATCTCGTACGGCGAGCACGGGGTCACGACCGCCCGGCTCGAGGGGGGCGGGAAATCGCAGGCCACGATCGCGTGCGGGTTCCTGGGCTTCGATGCGCGCCCGTTCAACCCGCTGCTGTCGGCGCTGCCGCGCCTGATGCACATGCCGGGCGCGGCCGCGGGCGAGCAGTCGTGGATCGCGGCGTTCCTGCGCACGACGGTCGAGGAGTCGAGCCGCCGGCGCCCGGGCGGCGAGGCGATGCTCGAGAGGATGAGCGAGATGATGTTCGTGGAGGTGCTGCGCCGTTACGTGGACACGCTGCCACCCGGGGAGACCGGCTGGCTCGCGGGCCTGCGCGATCCCGGCGTCGGTCGCGCGCTGGCGCTGCTGCACGCGCGGCCCGAGGAGCCGTGGACGCTCGAGACGCTGGGCGAGCAGGCGGGGCTCTCGCGCTCGCTGCTGCACGAGCGATTCGTCCATTTCGTGGGGCAGCCGCCCATGCAGTACCTGGCGGCCTGGCGCATGCAGCTCGCCGCGACCCGACTGCGCGACACCGACGCCAAGATCATCGAGGTCGCGCTCGACGTCGGCTACGAGAGCGAGGCGGCGTTCTCCCGCGCGTTCAAGCGCGCGGTCGGCGAGTCGCCGGGCGCGTGGCGAAGGAGCCGGCGCGCGGCCGCGGCTGCGCCGGCCCGGCACCGGCGCGTGCGCGGGGGCCGGGCGTGACCGCCGCGCTGCGCCTGCTCGCGGTGCTCGCGCATCCGGACGACGAGTCGCTCGGCACGGGCGGCACGCTGGCGCGCTACGCGCGCGAGGGCGTCGAGGTACACGTCGTCACCGCGACGCGCGGCGACCGGGGCCGCTACCGGGGCGAGAAGGACGGCCCGAACCACCCCGGGCCCGAGGCGCTCGCGCGGCTGCGCGAGGGCGAGCTGCGCGCGGCGACGCAGGTGCTGGGCGTGCGCTCGCTCGAGATCCTGGGCTATGGCGACGGCGTGCTCGACGAGGCCCCGCCGCGCGAGGCGATCGCGCGCATCGCCGCGGCGATCCGGCGCGTGCGGCCGCAGGTCGTGTTCACGTTCGGGCCCGACGGCGCCTATGGGCACCCGGACCACATCGCCATCTGCCAGTTCACCACGGCGGCCGTGGTCGCGGCCGCCGACCCGGCGCACCCGGCGCCGGGAGCGTCGTTCGCGGTCTCGAAGCTCTACTACCTGGTGACCACCCACGCGGGATGGCAGGCCTACCAGCACGCGTTCAAGCGCCTGGTCTCGGTGACGGACGGAATCGAGCGCGAAGCGATCCCGTGGCCGGACTGGCAGATCACGACGTGGATCGACACCCGCGCGGAATGGGAGACGGTGTGGCGCGCGGTGCGGTGCCACGACTCGCAGGTGGCGGCCTACCAGCGCCTGGCCGAGATGTCGCCCGAGGACCACGAGGCGCTGTGGGGCTCCGCGACCTACTACCGGGCGTTCAGCACGGTGAACGGCGGGCGCTCGCGCGAGCGCGACCTGTTCGAGGGACTGCGCGGCGAATCGCCGCGGAACGGGAGGGAAGCATGAGCGACGCACGCGAAGCCCCGGCCGGCGCACGGCGCGCCCCGCTGGCGATCGACCCCGAGACGTTCCGCGTGCTCGGGCACCGGCTCATCGACGAGGTGGCCGCAGGCCTGGCCGCGGTGCCGCGAGGGCCGGTCACGCCGGGCGACGCGCCGGCCGCGGTGCGCGAGGCGCTGGGGCTGGGCGGCCCGCTGCCCGAGCGGGGCGAGGACGTGGCGGCGCTGCTCCAGCGCACGGCGCGCGGGCTGTTCGCGCACTCGCTCTTCAACGGGCACCCGCGCTTCCTCGGCTACATCACGTCGTCACCCGCGCCCATCGGCATGCTCGGCGACCTGCTGGCGGCCGCCGTCAATCCCAACGTCGGCTCGTGGACGCTGGGCCCCGCGGCGACCGAGATCGAGCTCGAGGCGCTGCGCTGGATCGCCACGTTCATCGGCTTCCCGGCCGACGCGGGCGGCGTGATGGTGAGCGGCGGCAACATGGCCAACTTCGTCTGCTTCCTCGCGGCGCGCGCGGCGAAGCTGCCGTGGGACGTGCGCGCGGAGGGCCTCCCCGCGGGCGGCCGCGCGCTGCGCGTGTACTGCTCCGCGGAGACGCACACGTGGATCCAGAAGGCGGCCGACCTGTTCGGCCTGGGCACCGGCGCCGTGCGCTGGATCGCCTGCGACTCCGCGCAGCGCATGGACGTCGCGGCGCTCGAGGCCGCGATCGCCGAGGATCGCGCGCGCGGCGACCTGCCGTGGCTCGTGGTCGGCACCGGGGGCTCGGAGAGCACCGGCGCCGTGGATCCGCTGCCCGTGATCGCCGCGCTCTGCCGCCGCGAGGGCCTGTGGTTCCATGTCGACGGCGCGTACGGCGGGTTCGCAGCCGCGGTCGAGGAGGCGCCCGACGACCTGCGCGGCCTGACTCTCGCCGATTCGGTGGCGGTCGATCCGCACAAGTGGCTCTACGCGCCGCTCGAGGCCGGCTGCGCGCTGGTGCGCGACGCGGCCGCCCTGCGCGACGCGTTCGCCTACCACCCGCCCTACTACCATTTCGAGGAGCAGGTGGTGAACTTCGTCGACCACGGCCTGCAGAACTCGCGGGGCTTCCGCGCGCTCAAGGTGTGGCTCGCGCTGCGCCAGGCGGGGGCGCGGGGCTACCGCGACAGCATCGGCGAGGACATCCGGCTGGCGCGCCGGCTCGCGGGCGCGCTGCGCGCGCATGGCGAGTTCGAGGTGCTGACCGAGGCGCTCAGCATCGTGACATTCCGCTACGTGCCCGCGGACCGGCGCGCCACGCTGAGCGAAGGCGCGACGGAAGCGCATCTGGAGACGCTCAACCGCGAGCTGCTCGACGGCAGCCAGCGCGCGGGCGAGGTCTTCGTCTCGAACGCGGTCGTCGCCGGCCGCTACGCGCTGCGCGGCTGCATCGTGAACTTCCACACCTCGGCCGCGGACGTGGACGCGATCCCCGGGATCCTGGCGCGCCAGGGCCGCGCGATCGACACGCGGCTCCGCGCGGCAAGCGGCAGCTGAAGTCGATCCTCAGCGGGCTGGCGTCTCCGCCACCCTCGCTGCGAGTGGCAGGACCAGGCGGCTCCGTCGTTGCGCGTCGTGGAAGATCCTGATGTGCGCGACGCGGGCGTCGGCGAGGCGTTCGTAGCCGATGCGTCCGCCCGTGTTGTAGTTCTGCTGGTAGTTGGGTGAGTTGAGCGGCGCGAGGGTGAGGCGCAGGCGCGCCCCGGCCGGGATCCGGCGGGCCATCCAGTAGAATTCGAACGGGATCGTGACGACGTCGCCGGGCTTCAACAGCTCGGACTTGAAGTAGCCGTCGCGGAAGCGCGCGCGGCGGATGTCCTCGCCCAGCTTCACGGCCGAGCCGTCGGGCAACACCATCAGGACCTGGGCCCAAGCGTCGAAGTCCGGTGCGTCGGACTGCACGACCAGGTCGAGCCGCATGTGCCCCGCGATCTCGGTGTCGTGCTCGAAGGGCGCGGAGTGGAACGTGAGGCTCCGCTTCTGGGACGCGCGGAACTGGCTCAGCAGGTTCTCGTCCGCGGCGTACCGGGCGACATCGAGCTCGGGCAGCTCGTGCGGATCGCTCACGAGCACCGTGGGCGGCTCCGCGCCCGCCGGTGCGGCAACCAGGCGACCGGAATGGAACACGTCCTCCGGAGCGCCCTCGAGGTAGAGCGGCATCGCGCCCGACGTGGCGGACTCGAGGGTGGGCGCGTGGCGCCATTCGTCGGCGCCCAGCATGAAGTAGTCGACCCGGTCCTCGAGGAGCGCCGGGCGCGCACCACGCCCCAGGATCCAGTCGTACCAGTCGGCCCTGAGGCGGTCCATGTCGAGGATGGCCGAGTCCGGGATGGCCAGCCCCTCGATCTCCCCGGATGGATGCTGCGTGCCGCCGTGGTCCCACGGTCCGATGACGAGGATGTGCTCCCGCGCGACGGCGGGTGGCGCGTACGTGAGATGCCGGCGGTAGTAACGGAGCGCCCCCGGCTGGTCGTCGTCGAAATAGCCCGTCGCGGTCAGGACGGGGACGTTCATGCGCGCATAGTCGGAGGGCTTCGGTTCCGCGGCGAGGTTGAACGCCTCGTCGCCCACATGGTCGAGCCACGTCTTCATGAATGATTGCGGCCGGCCGTGCTCGTCGGTCATCGACCAGTCGTCCTGCGCGATGCCGAGCGAATCGTCGAGCTCGCGGAACGGCCGGTGGTGCGAGTAGTGCTCGAGCATCTTCTGCTGCCAGTACCCGCTCTTGACGAACTCCGCGTTCTCCGAGCGGCCGGAGACGAGGCCCATGATCACGGCCGACCACGACTGCGGGATACCGTTCGTATTGGGTACGTCCCAGCCCGGATAGATCGGCACGTAGGGCGCGATGCCCGAGAGGTGCGGAGGCACTTGCGCCGCCGTTCGCCACTGCGTCATTCCGACGAAGGAGCCGCCATACATGACGACGTGGCCGTCGCTCCAGGGTTGGCGGGCGATCCATTCGACCACGTCGTACCCATCGCGCCCGACCTGCAGGCCGAGATCGTCGCTCTTGGTGCCGCCGGAGCGCCCGCGCCCGCGCACGTACGCCTGCACGTACACGAACCCCCGCCGCGTGAAGAAGCTGCCCTGCTTCATGGCGTCGATGGTGTACTGGGTGAGCGAGAATACCGTCGGCGCCCGCGACGTGAGGTGGGCGGGCTTGAAGATCCAGGCCTCGAGCTCGACGCCGTCGCGCATCGGGATCATGCGGCTCATCTGCACGTCGTAGCCCGGACCGACCTCGCCGGGGGCGGCGGCTGGCGCGGCGGTGGCGCGGGACATCAGGTCGCAAGAGAAGAGCAGGACAGTCAGCAAGAGGGCTCGGCTCATCCTTGGAACTCGCATCGTGTCTCTCCCGTGACTCGGTTCGGACGACCCTCGCGCGCGGCGGCCCGTGGACGAGCTCATCGCGAGATCGCGTAAACTGCACGCGCATGGTAGCGGCTCATGAGGTTGTTCTGCACCGGGCAGCCCGCCGTTACGCGGTGCGTCGCCGTGCGCGGCGCCACGCGCCCGGCGCCTCGCCGACCGCGCGCTCGAACGCGCGGGAGAAGGCGGCCTCGCTCTCGTAGCCGACGTCGAGTGCGATCTCGATGAGCTTGTCGTCGGTATCCCGAAGTCGCGCGGACGCGAGTTGCATGCGCCAGGCCGCGAGGTACTGCATCGGCGGCTGGCCGACGAAGTGGACGAAGCGCTCGTGCAGCACCGAGCGCGAGAGGCCGGCCTTCTCGCCGAGCGTCTCGAGCGTCCAGGGCTCGCCGGGCTGCCCGTGCAGCAACTCGAGCACCCGGCCGACGCCGGGATCGCGCAGGCCGGCGAGCCAGCCGGTCTGCCCGGCGGGAAGCGCGTCCACGTAACGGCGCAGCACGTCCACGAACATCATCTCGCTCATGCGCTCGAGCATCGCTTCGCCGCCCGGGCGCCGGCGGCTCGACTCCTCGACCGTGGCGCGCAGGAACGTCGCGATCCACGAGTGCTCGCCGGCGGCGGCGCTGGGCATGTGGATCATTCGCGGCAGCGCCGAGAGGAGCGGGTTGAACGGGCGCGCGTCGAGGCCCAGGAATCCGCACACCACGGTCGCGCCCGCGCGGCCGCCACCGTCGAGCCGGGCGGTCGTGACCCCGTGCTCGCCGTACGAGATCGCGAAGGGCAACTGCGGCGGTGCCGGCGTGAAGAAGGGACTGAGGTCGACCGCCTCGGAGCGCATGCCCGGGGCGCTCGAGAGCACGTGCGGGTCGCCCTGCGGGAACAGGACGACGTCGCCCGCCTCGAGCCGCACCGGCGGCTCGCCGACAATGGCCGCCCAGCAGGCGCCCTGCGCGACGCCGTGGAACTCGATCAGGTGCCCGGCGCCCGGCATGATCGCCGGCAGCAGCTCGCGCGCCGGCGGCGCCTCGGCGACCCAGGGCTCGTGGCCGTCCACGAAGAAGTAGAGGGCGCCGCGCAGCCGTACCGCGCGCAGCAGGTCGGACAGCGTGTCTGCGGACATCGTCCCCCCAACGGAACCCGCCCCGCGTGCGGCGATCCCGGCCGGCGCTGGCCATCCCGCTTCCGGACGCGCGGTCAAATGTTCCCGACGCGCGGCAAGCCGTCAATGGGGTTCGTGCTGGCATCGTGAGGCCCGTGGGAACGGTCCCACTTCTTCCCTCCATCCTCCGAAGGAGTACCGCCATGAACAAGCTGATGAGCACCGCCCCCGACTACACGGCCATCAAGGCGAAGCAGCAGGCCACCTGGGCGTCCGGGGATTTCGGCCACGTCGGCACCCGCCTCCAGATCGTCGGCGAGTCGCTGTGCGAGGCCGTCGATGTGCGCTCGAACGACCGCGTGCTCGACGTGGCCGCCGGCAACGGCAACGCCTCGCTGGCCGCGGCGCGGCGCTACGCCAACGTGACCGCGACCGACTACGTGCCCGCGCTGCTCGAGTTCGCGCAGCGACGCGCGGCGGCCGACGGCCTGCCGCTCGCGACCCGGGTCGCCGATGCCGAGAACCTGCCGTTCGGCGACGGTGCGTTCGACGTCGTGCTCTCGACCTACGGCGTGATG
>JBAIWU010000602.1:0-3917 GCA_037917155.1 Candidatus Eiseniibacteriota bacterium | reverse complement strand
GCACCCGCGCGCGGGGCCCGGGCCGGGCGGCCCCTCCGCCGGGCGGCGCCCCCCGCGGGGCGTCCGGCCCGCCGTGCATGATAGCGGTTCCGGGCGCCGGCCCGTCGCGCGCGCCGCGGGGGCCGGCGCGCCGCCTCAGGCGCCGCCCGGCGGATCGTCCTCGCCGCGCAGCGACAGGTTGAGCTCGTCGTCGCCGAGCACGGCGCGCCGCTCCAGGATCTGCGACGTGTCATGCTCGAACACGAGGTGGGTCAGGTGGTCGAGCCCCACTTCGATCTGCTTGCGCAGGCCCACCATCTTGACGAGGTACGCGGCCGCCCACGCGAGCCACGCGAGCCGGCCCGAGAGCGGCACGCCGAAGAGGTCGAGCACCGAGCTGTGCTGGCCGAGCGAGATGATGTAGCCCACGTCGCGGAAGCGGAACGGCTCGGGCGGCAGCCCGCGCGCGCGCCGCACGAGCGTGCGCCCGACGTGCGTGCCCATCGCGATCGCCGTCTGCGAGAGCTGCGGCTGCAGGCCGCCGTCGGGCCGCGTCGACGCGGCGCAGTCGCCGATCACGAAGACGTCGTCGCGCGGCGTGCCGTCGGGCGCGACCGCGCGCAGCTGGGCGTCGACGACGACGCGTCCGTCGCGGTGGTGCTGCAGCGGCAGCACGCGGACGAGCTCGGGCGGTCGGACGCCGGCGGTCCACAGCAGCGTGAACGCCTCGAGGCGGCGACCGTCGGCGAGCAGCAGCGCGCGGGGCTCGACGCGGGCCACCCGCGCCGAGGTCTCGACGCGCACGCCGCGCCGCTCGAGGTGCCGCAGGACGTACGCGCTGTGCGCCGGCCGCGCCGCGGACACGAGCCGCTCGCCGGCCTCGAGGACGGTGACGCGCACGTGCGACGCCAACAGTGCCGGGTAACGCGGCAGCAGCGTCTCGCGCGTCATCTCGATCAGCTCGGCCGCCACCTCGACGCCCGTGACGCCGCCGCCCACGATCGCGAAGGACAGCAGCCGCCGCTTCTGCGCCTCGCTGCCCGCCTGTTCGGCCATCTCGAACAGCTCGACGACGCGGGCGCGGAGCCGCATCGCGTCGACGATGGTCTTGAACGGCAGCGTGTGCTCCGCGACGCCCGGCACGCCGAAGTCGTGCGTGACGCTGCCCAGCGCGACGACGAGCGTGTCCCAGCCCTCGACGAGCCCGTTGTGGAGCGTCACGCGACGGGTGTCGAGGTCGATGTGCACCGCCTTGTTCTTGTGGAAGCGCACGTGCCGGTGGCGCGCCATCGCGCGCAGCGGCCAGACGATGTGACGCGTCTCGACCGCGCCGACGGCGACCGCGGGCAGGAGCGGGTTGAACTGGAAGAAGTTCTCCTTGTCGACGAGCAGCGTGTCCCAGTACTCGCGCGCGGCGCGCGAGCGGCCGATCGCGCGCGCGACGTCGAGCCCGCCGAACCCGCCGCCGAGGATGAGCAGCCTGCGTCCCGCCATGCCCCGACCATACCCGGGCGCGGCGGCCCCGGCGAGCCCGCTCGTGGCCGGTCCGCTGGCCGCGCCGGGACCGTTCCGGCACACTCGCGCGCATGGTCGAGATCTCGGTCCTGGTGCCGGTGCGCGACGCCCGGCCGTGGCTGGCCTCGTCGTTCGCCTCGCTGTGGCGGCAGCGCCTGCGCGCGTTCGAGGTCATCGCGGTCGACGACGGTTCGCGCGACGGGTCCGGTGAATGGCTCGAGCGCGAGGCGGCGCGCGAGCCGCGCCTGCGCCTCCTGCGCACGCCGCCCCGGGGCCTGCCCGCGGCGCTCAACGCGGCGCTCGCGCTCGCGCGCGCGCCGCTCGTCGCCCGCCACGACGCGGACGACCTCTCGCACCGGGACCGGCTGTCGCTGCAGGCCCGCTTCCTCGCCGCGCACCCGCGCGTCGGCGTGGTCGGCACGCGCGTGCGGCTGTTCCCCGCGAGCGGCCACGGCGCCGGCATGCGGCGATGGGCCGCGTGGCACAACGCGCTGCTCGAGCACGACGCGATGCGCCGCGAGGCGCTCATCGACATCCCGCTCGCGCACGGCACGGCGCTCGTGCGCCGGCGCGTGCTCGAGGGCGCCGGCGGCTGGTCCGAGCAGGGCTGGGCCGAGGACCTCGACCTGTGGCTGCGGCTGTTCGAGCGCGGCGTGCGCTTCGCCCAGCTGCCGCGCGCGCTCTACGGCTGGCGCCAGCACCCGGGCAGCTCGACGCGCGTCGACCCGCGCTATTCGCGCGAGCGGTTCGTGGCGCTCAAGGTCGCGGCGCTCGATCGCACGCTGCTCGCGGGCGGCCGGCGGGCCGTGCTCGTGGGCACGGGCGCCAGCCTCGAGCGCTGGCGTGTCGCGCTCGGTCCGCGCGTCGCCGAGGTGCGCGAGGCGCGGCGTCCGGACCCTTCGGCGTTCGCGGGCACGCGCGGGCCGTTCGTGCTCGTGTACGTCTCGCCGCTCGCCCGCCGGGCGTGGCGCGAGCGGGCCGACCGGTCGGGGCTCTCGGAGCCGGACCAGTACCTATTTATTGCCTGAATCCTGACGTGTTGCATCGTCGTTTACATTGACGGCGTCAGGGGCCGTGTGCATTAGTCGCTTCGAGTTGTGAATTCCCCCGAACCAACAGGAGCGACTATGGCCAAGCGACCACGCAAGACGTACACGGAAGCCCAGCGGACGGAGATCCTCAACGCCGCCCTCAAGGACGGGCTGACCGCACTGCAGGTGCAGAAGAAGTTCGGCGTCACGCCCGTCACCTACTACTCATGGCGCAAGAAGAAGGGCATCAAGGGCCCGCGCGGCCGTCGTCCGGCCGGAGCCCCGGGTGGGGACGTGAGCGCCCAGGTCCGCGCGGGTGTCCAGAGCCGCGTGCGCGAGATCCTGCCCGTGATCGTCCGGGAGGAGGTCTCCCGGTATCTGGATTCCCTTTTCGGCAACACGAGCCGCAGGCGGGCGAGGAAGAAGTAATCCGACCGAATCGAGATCGGCATCCGTAGACGGGACGTGACCACCAGGTCGCGTCCCGTCCCCGTTTGATGTTCGCGGATTCCCGGGCTCAGCCGAGCCGGTCCGCCAGCCAGAGCGTGGTCACGTAGCGCATGCGCACGAGCCCCGAGGCGTCGGCGTGCGCCGCGTGCAGCGCCGCGAGCCGCGCCTGGAGCTCGGCCAGCGCCGGGCCCTGGCGCGGCACGTACGACGCGCTCGTCGCCCGCCCGAGCAGCCCGGCCGCGTCGAGCGGCTGGGCGTGCGGGAAGCGGAGCGCGCGCGGCGGCGTGAAGAGTCCCTCGGCGCCCACCACCGCCGGGTCGAACTCGCGGCTCTCCGCCGGGTGCTCGCCGCTCACGGCGTGGATGGCCTCGACGTAGCCGCGCGTGAGCGGGTCGTCGCGGTCGCGGTTGTTCCACATCAGCGCCAGGCGCCCGCCGGGGAGCAGGATGCGCGCGAACTCGGCCAGCGACTCGCGCGGCCGGAACCAGTGGAACGCCTGCGCGCAGAGCACGAGTGCGACCGCGCCCCCGGGCAGGCCCGTCGCCTCCGCCGTGCCGTCGCGCCACTCGACGCCCGGGTGCGGCGTCGCGGCGGCGCGCATCGCGGCGTTGGGCTCGACCGCGAGCACGCGCGCCCCGCGCTCGGCCAGCGCGCGCGCCGAGATGCCCGTGCCGGCGCCCACGTCGGCCGCGAGCACGGGCGTCGCGAGTCCGGCCAACATCGCGTCGAGCGCCGCGGCCGGGTAGTCGGGGCGGTAGCGCACGTAGTCGGCGGCGCGGTCGCTGAAACGGCCCGTCGGGTCGAGGTCGAAGAGCTCGGCGTCCCGCTTCTCGTGCGCCATCAGGCCTCCCCCGCCACCGCCCGCGGCAGCCGCGCCGCGGCCCCTCGGTCGAGCAGCCATTCGCCGCCGCGCGCGAGCGCGGCGGGCACGAGCCGGGGGTC
>JBAIWU010000601.1:0-10654 GCA_037917155.1 Candidatus Eiseniibacteriota bacterium | reverse complement strand
CCGTGGTAGACGAGCCTGCCCTTCGCGTCGAACAGGAACGCCTCGGGCGTGTGCGAGGCGCCGAACGCGCGCGCCACGTCCGACGTGGCGTCGACCGCATACGCGAAGCGGTAGCCGACCTGCTTCGCGCGCCTGCCCATCTCGTCGAACGCGTCCTCGGGGTACGCCGCGGGATCGTTCGGGTTGATCGCGATGACGCCGACGCCCTTCGCGAGCGCGGCGTTGCCCGCCTCGGCGATGCGGGACTGCCACGCCTTGACCCACGGGCAGTGGTTGCAGATGAAGATCACGAGGGTGCCCTTGCGGCCGGCCGCGCTCGCGATGGTGACGTCCTTGCCGTCGACGTTGCGCAGCGCGGTCGTGGCCATCGGCGCGCTCGAGCCCAGCGCCAGCGCCACGGGCGCGCCGCTTCCCTGCGCGCGCGCGAGCCCGGCGGGGCCCGGCGGAAGGAGCGCGGCGAGGAGGAGCGCGGGCACGACGGGGGACGTTCGCTTCATGGGTGTGGCCTCCGGGTCAGGGTCGGGTGCGCACGGCCTGCGCGATGGCGTCCTCGAAACGCGCCTCGTCGGCGCGGCCCTCCCAGAACGCCACCGGGCGGCCGTTCGCGTCGAACACGAACGTCGCGGGCAGCGAGCCGGTCCAGGCCGGGTTCAGCGCGTCGATGAACTCCTGGTCGGAACCGCTCTTGATGTACGTCGTGCCCGAGACGCCGCGGTCCGAGAGGAAGCGGCCGGCCGCGGCCTGCTGGTCGCTGAAGTCGGCCGAGATCAGGATCAGCCGCACGTCGGGATGCCGGCGCGCCACGGCGAGCAGCCCGGGCATCTCCTCGCGGCACGGGTTGCACCACGTCGCCCACACGTTGACGAGCGTCGCCGGCCGGCCGCCTTCGCGCACGACCCGTCCGAGCTCCTGCGGCGTCGCGGGCATCACCTGCGCGTCGCCGCGCGCGCCGGGCCGGCCGACGTGCGCGCTGATCGTGGCCGCGCCGCGCGCGCCGCCCGAGGGCGTGCCGCCGGAGCAACCGGCGAGCGCGAGCGAGCTGCCGAGCAGGAGCGCGAGCACGATCTTCATGCGGGCGAGCATAGCGACGGGACGCGAATATCGCGTCCGCGTCCCGTCAAGTCTGGCCCGTCGCGGCGGGGCCGCCGCGTCGCGTTACCGGTACAGCGACTTGATGGCGCCCCAGGTGTGGTTCCGGGTCGGCGTCGCCGCGGGGCACCACGGGCCCGGGCCGCCCAGGTTGTACCCGATGAAATTGTCGGCCAGCGGATTGGTCAGCTTGGGCCACAGCCACGGCGATGAGGAGCCCTGCAGTTCCACCTGGTTCAGCACGAGGCAGGCGCCGAGCGAGCAGCCCCCGCAGGCGCCGGTGCCGACGGTCTTCGAGTTGAGCACCGTGAGGCGGAACAGCGACAGCTCGGTCGCGCCGTCCCCGGTCAGGTCGTACGCCTGCTCGATGTGGATCACTCCGCTGAGAAGCAGACGGATCCGGTTCAGTCCCTCCACCCCGTAGGCGCCGGTCAGTGCGACTCCCCCGTTGGGGACGCGGTCCCAGATCGTCGGGCAGCTTCCGCCCATGAGCGGATCGCCCGCGAGCGCGAAGCCGGAGGACCGGCACATGTCGGCGCGCCACCAGTCGGGAAGCGTCGCGCTGGTCGACTGGACGTCGACGATCGCCGCGACCGCAACGAAGCCCGGCACGGTGACCTGGGGCACGACGCACGATACGAACGCGACGAACGCGTTCCCGCTGTTCGTCGTGCAGGCATTGGTCGCGAGGATCGCGGTCGAGCCGACGCCGCAATCGCCCACCTGGAGGTTGATGCCTCCCTGGGCCATGGCGCGCGGCGCGGCGAACAGCAGGAGGACGAGCAGGGTCACCCACGGCTTCATGCGGCACCTCCGGTGCGGTCCCAACCTCGGAGGGCGCGGAGGACGCGCGCCGCCATCGAATGTCACTATTGTAGGCGTCGCCTCCGCATTTCACCACGCGTTTCCGCACGGCGGTGGGTGTCCGCCGCTACCACGTCTGGCGCGCGCTGTACGTGAGCACGGTCTCCTGGCCCGCGGGCACGTCGAGCGTCCACTGCAGCGTGGTCGCGTCCTTGCGCACCGACGGCGCCGACTGCGCGGTGACCTCGGTGTCGCCGCCGATCGCCTCCTCGACCACGACCTTCACCGGCAGGGCCTTGCGGTTGCGCAGCCGGATCTCGATCGCGTACTGGCGCTCGCGCGGCCCGGGCCGCTTCTCGGACGTGGTCCGGCGCTCGGCTGCCACGTCGAAGGCGTAGCCCACGTCGAGCGTGAGCTTCTCGTCCACCGGCGTGTGCTCGATCGTGCGCTCGCCGATGAACTGCAGCGCGCCGCCCTCGTCCGCCTGGAACGTGCGCACGCGCCCCGCGGGCAGCGGCGCGCCGGGGCCGCTCTTGGCCGAGTTCACGAGCTCGAGCTGGGCGAGCACGCCCTGCGCGTCGCCGTTGCGGTAGAGGTAGCGGGGCGCCAGCGCGACCGGGCGCGGATCCAGCAGGACGAGGCTCTGCGACTCGCGGTCGCGCAGCGTGGCCGGGCCGCGCAGCGTGTAGAGGTGGTATTCCGAGAACGCCGCCTCGCTCATCTCCGCCGCCGGCGCGCCCGCGTCCATGGCGCGCATCATCATCGGGGCGCCCTTCGGCACCACGACGCCGGCGCGCGCGGGCTCGCCCGCGACCAGCTTGAGCGTGGCGTCCACGTAGTCGCGCCCTGTCGTGTTGTCCACGAGCACGCGCGTCGACCACTGGCCCGTCGTCTCGCCCGTGCGCACGAGCGTGTGCTCGGCGCGCCACGACAGGCCGCCGGTCAGGTAGCTCAGCTCCGCGCCCACCGGGCCGCGCGCGCCCTCGAGCACCGCCTCGATCGCCGGCTTGAGCGCGAGCCCCGCCCCCGGGCGCGTGAGCTGCACGGCGTCCACCGAGCCGCGCGCGAGCGTGCTGAGCACGCCGTCGTCGCCGCGCACCACGAGCCAGCTGCCGTCAGCCGAGAGCAGCGTGCCCTCGGCGACGCGGTTCTCGCGCGACAGCACGCGCACGCGCTGGCCGAGCGCGCGGTCGATGAGCGCGTCGCCGCTGGCGACGTCCCAGCGGTAGGCGAGCCGCGTGACGCGGCCGCTCGCGGGCGCGAGCCGCACCGAGGTGAAGTCGAGCCGGTTCGAGACGTTCTCGAGCCGCAGCGTGTCGGGCGAGCTCTTCGCCTCGAGCGTGCGCGCCTCGCGCACGAACCCGAGGTCGCGCGAGTAGACCGTGACGAACGGCCCCGCGGCGCGGGCGGCCGGGGCGGCGGCGACGAGGACGAGCAGCGGGATCCAGCACAGCGGGCGCATGCGGGCACCTCCGTGGGGAGCGACCGGTCGGCGTGGGAACGGCGTGACAGGCAGGATACGCCAACGCCGCCGGTTCATTCCCGGCCCGCCGTCACAGCAGCTCGGCGTACGTGCGCACGTCGAAGCGCGCGGCGATCGCGCCCAGGGTGCGCTCGATCAGCGCCAGCTTCGCGGCGAGCGGCCGGTCCATGCCGGGGTGCTTGCGCAGGCGCGGGTCGACGCGGTCCTCGGCCAGCCCCAGCAGGTCGACGCCGTGCAGCACGTACGAGAGCATCTCGCCGCGGTCGGCGAAGCCCGCGATGCGCGCGTCGAACACCGCGTCGGCCGAGTAGTAGCGCAGCGTGTGGTAGACGGGCAGCCGCAGCCGCGGCGTCATCGCCACCGGGAACTCGCGCAGCGTGCCGCCCTCGACGTGCCAGTCGTACGGCTGGCGCGCCCAGGTGAACGGCCACGGGCGCATGGCGAGCACCGCGAGCGGGGACGCGCTCTTGAGCGCGAGCACAGCCCGCGCGGGCACGAGCATGAGCGTCGGGTACGCCGAGGCGTCGTAGCGGTAGCCGGCCGCGAGCAGCCGCGCCGCGGCGGCGGCGTTCATGTCGAAGTGGGGCGCCCGGAAGCCCGTCACCGGCGTCCCCGCCGCGCGCTCGCGCGCGCGGCGCGAGCGCTGCAGCTCGTCCTGCTGCTGTCCGGGCGGCAGGCTCGCGAAGCCGATCGGGTGCGACCACGTGTGGCTGGCGATCTCGTGCCCCGCGGCCGCCGCGGCCGCGATGCCGCTCGCGTGCCCGAGCGTGTCGCGCCCGACCATGAACAGCGTCGCGCGGACGCCGCAGCGCGCGAACACCTCGAGCAGCCGCGGCAGCCCCACCTCGATGACGAGGGAATCCGGCGCCAGACCGCGATAGCCGTAGCCGACGAGGTGCAGGTCGACGGGATCGACGTCGACGCTCACCACCGCCGCCGGCCGGCTCACGGCGCGCGCGTGCCTCCGCCGGCGGCGGGGGCGCGCGGGACGCCGGCGGAGTCGGGCTCCACCGGCGAGTAGACGTAGCGCGGCGCGAGCGCGTGACCGGAGAACGTGCGCAGCGGCGCCGTGAGGTCGCCGAGGTCGCGCGTCAGCCGGTAGCCCGGCGCCAGCGACGCCCACAGCGTGTCGATCTGCTCGAGCGGCTCGTCGGTGATGAGCGTCGGGCGGTCCGGGCCGCGCCGCAGCGGGTCGAACAGCCGCTCCAGCGCTTGCGGGTCACGGCGGAACAGCGCGTCGCCGGGCGAGCGCTCGAGGTCGCCGATCGCGATCTGCTGCAGCCCGCTCCCCTTGCCCGCGAGCGTCGCGTAGAAGCCGTGCTCGACCACGATCACCCTGCCCGGGATGCCGCGGATCACGTCGAGGAACGCCGCGCGCGCCGCGCGCGCGCCGGGGTGCGGCTTCTCGACGTGCACGTTGTAGACGAGCGGCACGAACTGCAGCGAGAGCAGCAGGCACGCCGCGCCGGTCGCCCGGCCCGCGAGCGCCGCCTCGCCGCCGCCGGCCGCACGCGCGAGCCGCCAGATCGAGAGCGGCCCGAGCACCGAGAGCGCGAGCATGCTCGGGATGAACACGTGCCGCCACGCGCTGGGGTCGAGCGTCGCGAGCAGGCCCGTGCCGACGCCGGCGAGGCCGAGCCACATCCAGATGCCGGCGCGGCCCCGCCACGGCGCCTCGGGCAGCATGAGCGAGAGCAGCGCCGGCACGCTGAGCCCGCCGAGCATCCCGAGCAGCCCGCCGCCCACGTACCGCTCGATCCGCACCGGCGCGAGCGTCGACCAGTGCGCGGGCAGGTTCCACGTGTAGAACGCGAACCAGGGCCCCAGCCACCAGGCGAGCAGCGCGTAGCCGCCGGCGCAGCCGATCGCCCACGTGAGCGCGAACGGCGCGAGTCGCCGCCGGTCCTCGAGCGCCACGTACGCGACCATCGCCAGCCCGAACCACACCGCGTGCTGCTTCGTGAAGAAGGCCGCCACGAGCAGCAGCGCCGAGACGATCGCGGACACCCGGCCGCCGCCGAAGCGCAGCAGCGCGATCGCGCCCAGCGACAGCGCCAGCATGAGCGAGTCCGGCCGTGCGACGTCGTAGTGGCCGCCGCCCGCGACGCCGTAGCCCATGTAGTAGATCCCGGCGCCGGCGATCGCGTACGTCCACGTGCGCGTCTCGCGCCGCAGGATCGACAGGACGAGCGCGCCGATGGCGAGCGAGGCGAGGAACGAGACGAGCCGGCCGGCGAGGAAGCCCGTTCCCAGCACGCGCGAGACCGCGGCCGCGACCACCGTCCAGCCCGGCATGTACGCGAGCGGGATGAAGTCGACCGACGGCTTCACGTAGAGCGGCTGTCCGTGGAGCAGCCGCACGACGTGGTCCATCATCACGCCCTCGATGTAGTCCATCTCGCCCGGGTAGCGCAGGTGCGAGAGGGCCAGCCGCAGGTAGAGCCCGGTGGCCGCGGCCGAGAGCGCCCAGAGGAGCCCGACGAGCGCGCGGCGGATCACGAGGCCCGTCCCGCGGGCGCGGCCCACAGCCGGCGCAACTCGAAGACGTGCAACGTCCCGAGGACCTTTCCTTCGTGCGTCACGGGAACCGTGGCGACGCGCGCCGGCTCGAGGAACGCGGGCGGCACGCAGGCCGGGTGCCCGGGGTCCGTCAGCACGACGACCCAGCGCACGCCCCACGGCCGAAGCTTCTCCAGCCGGTCGGGCGTGATCTCGTTCGCGCGCATCGGCCAGCCCTCGCGGTCGGCGCGGAACAGCAGGCGCGGGTCGGTGGGTGGCAGCGTGTTGAAGTCGGAGGTCACGACCAGGTCGCCCTTCGGCACGTGCGCCGTGATGAGCGGCCCGGCCTCGGTGCGCAGCCAGTCGATGCGGTCGTAGCCGACGCGCCGAGGCATCCACAGCGCCGAGGCCAGGAACAGCCCGAACACGAGCGCGCCCACCGGCACGGCGCCCCAGCGCGGCAGCCGGTTCCACGCCCAGTCCGTGCCCAGCGCGACGAGCAGCGCGGTCGGGGCGATGAACGGCATCTGGTAGTAGTTGTGCCACGAGTTCAGGCGGAAGAACACGACCACGTGGAGCAGGCAGTTCACGTACCACAGGACCGCGATCCAGCGCGCGTCGAGCGACGTGCGGCCCCCGGCCGCGCGGCCGCCGCCGGCGCCGCGCAGCAGCGCGGTGAAGCCGAGCGCGACGCCTATGGGCGTCGCCAGCTCGTAGACCAGCCGCTTGGCGATGCGGATCCAGGCGAACAGCTCGGCGCGCTCGGCCCAGGTGCCCGTGTAGCGCCAGATCGGGTTCACTTCCTTGTAGAAGTCGGGCAGGAACGACCAGTCGGGAACCGTGGCGTTCACCTTGTCCACGTGCTCGCGCCAGACGAGGAACGCGGCCACCGCCGCGACGAACGGGACCACGCCTCGGATCACGCGCCCGGGCGAGGGCGCGTGCAGGAGCACCGCCAGCAGCGGCAGGCCGGCGGTCGCGAGGTACGGCCCCTTCACGAGGCCGGCGCCGATGCCGCACAGCGCGCCGTAGAACGCGTGCGCATTGCTGCGCTCCTCGTGCGCGCGGATCGCGTGGTAGAACGTGCCGTTCACGAGCGCGATGACGCTGAACTCGATGTGCGGCACGCGCGAGAAGTACTGCGACAGCGGGATCGCGAGGTACGCGAGCGCCGCGAGCCGGCCGACGCGCTCGCCGGCGAGGTGGCGCGCGAGGGCGCCCGTGTAGAGCGTCGCGACCAGGCAGAAGAACAGCGACACGAGCCGGTCCCACAGCGCGTCGGGGCCGAACGCGCGGTAGAGCAGCGCGCTCATCGCCTCGGAGAGCGGGAAGTTGAGCAGCAGCGTGCGATGCGCGCCGAGCCAGCACACGCGCGGATGGAGCAGGTCGAAGCCGCGCCGGAAGAAGTCGAGGCTCGTGTGCAGCGTGTCGCACTGCCGCCACGAGTGGGGGTCGGTGAGCGGCCCGTGCAGGTGGGGCACGCGCCACGCGACGAGCGCCGCGAACACGAGCCAGTAGACGAGCGGCGAGGTCCGTCGTGCGGCCAGGTCGTGCGGTGTGGACACGGCGTCTCCGTGGATGGAGGTCGGCGTTCCGGCGGAGGGGTCGAGCGCGGTTGCGGCGTCATCCGGAGGCGCGGCAGCCTAGGTTCCGTCCGCGCGGCCGGTCAAGGTCGCCGGCCCGGGTTATCGGCCGGACCCGCCCGGCGGCCGAAGGGGTCGCGCGCGCCGCGGGATTGGCCGATAGTGTGCCGCATGCCGCACCCGCCCTCGCCCGCCGCTCCGGTCCCGCCACCCGCCGCGCCCCCGCGCGCCCTGCCCGCCGCATTGGGACTGGCCGCGCTGCTCGCCGTGGCCGCGGGGGGGCGGTTGTGGATCGCGCGCGGCACCCACCTCTGGTTCGACGAGTTGTACACGCTGGAGGTGGCGCGCCGGCCGCTGCCCGAGCTGCTCCACATCGTGGCGGCGGATATCCACCCGCCGCTCCACTTCCTGCTGGTCGCCGCGTGGCGCGCGCTGGGCGGCGAGGGCGACCTGTGGATCCGCTCGCTGTCCATCCTGACCGGCGTCGCCGGCGTGGCGCTGCTCGTGCCGGCCGGCCGCGACCTGTTCTCGCGGCGCGTCGGCTGGCTCGCGGCGGCGCTGCTCGCGCTCCATCCGGCTCATGCGGCGTTCTCGCAGGAGTCGCGCGCGTTCGCGCTCCTGTTCGGCCTGCTCGCGCTGGCGACGTGGACGGCGTGGCGCTGGCTCGAGCGCGGACGGCCCGCGGACGCGGTCGCGTACGTGCTCGCAGCGGAGGCCGCGGTGTGGACGCACTACCTCGCCGCGGTCGTGCTGGCGTTCACCGCCGCGTGGGGCGTGCTCGCGCTCCGGCGCGAGCCGGGGCGCATCCGCGCCTGGCTCGGGCTGCACCTTTCGGCGGCGCTGCTGTTCGCGCCGCAGCTGCCTACGGCGCTCGTGCAGCTCGCGCGGCTGCGCGCGGACCACTGGGTCAAGGACGCGACCGCCGCGACGCTCCTCAACTTCGTCCGCCAGCTCGCGATGGGGCCGCTCGTCCTCGTGCCCGTGCTGCTCGCGCTGGCGGCGCTGCCGCTGCTGCGCCGCGCCGAGCGCCGCGCGGCCTCGCTGCTGTGGTGCACGTCGCTGCTGCCGGTCGCCGTGCTGTGGGCGCTGTCGATGGCGCACGCGGGCCTCTTCCTCGAGCGCTACATGTTCTTCGCGCTGCCCTCGTTCGCGCTGCTCGTGGCCGCCGGCGTCGCCGGCCTGCCCGGCCGCTGGGTCCCGGCCGCGGCCACGGTGGTGCTGCTGGCCTGGGCCGCGCACGCGCTGTCGCTGCACGGGCCGCAGCCGGAGGCGACGGCGCTCGAGCGGGCGGATCGCTGGCTGGCGCCGCGCGTCGCGCCGGGCGAGCTCGTCGTCCACGCCGACGCGCACAGCCTGCTCTACGCGCGCCACTACCCGGACGATCCCGGCACGCACGTGCTGCTCGTGACCGCGCCGCGACTGCCCTACTACGAGGGCGAGGAGGTCATCCCGGCCTCGTGGCGCATCACGCCCGCGCGCTTCGCGGCCGAGGTGGCCTCGGGCCGGCGCTGGTGGGGACTGCACGAGCGCTACGGCTGGGCCGGCGCCGAGCCCGCCACCGACCTGCTGCGCCGCGCCGCGCGCGGCGACTCGATCCGGCTCGACCGCGTGTTCCTCTGGGCGGGCACGGCGGCGCAATCGGTGCGCTGACCGACGCGCTAGGACGGCGCCGGCGCGGCGGCGGGTTGTGGGCGCCATCGGCCGCGGGCATAATGCCGGCCTTCGCGCGCGCCGGCGGCCCTCCCCACGCCTGCAGTCGGAGCGCCTTGCCGCCGATAACGTTGGGGCGACACCAGGCGGCCCGCTGCGGACCGCCGACGTCCGGGCCTCCGTCGCCCCGCAGCCGGGGCAGGGCCACCCCACACCCGGTTGGATCGGTACCGGAGGTCCGAATCGCATGCAGCACGCAGCCGTCATCGGCGGGGGCATTTCCGGGCTGGCCTCGGCGCTCGCGCTGACCGGCCACGGCTTCCGCGTGACGCTGTTCGAGGGCGACGCCGACCTCGGCGGGCTCGGCACCACGTTCCCGTGGCGCGACACGCACCTCGAGCGCTTCTACCACTGCCTGCTGCCGGACGACGACGCCCTGCTGCCGCGCGTGCGCGAGCTCGGGCTCGAGCCGCAGCTGCTGTGGCGCGAGACGAAGATGGGCTTCATGTACCGCCGGCGCACGTGGCCCATGAACACGCCCATGGACCTGCTGCGGTTCGGGCCGCTCACCCCGTTCGAGCGCGTGCGCCTGGGGCTGATGGGCCTGCGCACGCGCCTCGACGGCCTCGCGCCCGGCCTCGACGCGATCACCGCCGAGCACTGGGTGCGCGGCATGGTGGGCGACCGCGTCTTCGACGTGCTGTGGAAGCCGCTCCTGTCCGCCAAGATCGGCGACCACTACGCGGCGCTGCCGGCGCTGTGGCTCTCGAGCCGCATGAACCGCGAGAAGACGAGCGGGCCCGAGCGCAAGGGCTGCCTCACGGGCGGCTACCGCTCGCTCATCGACGCCTTCGCCGCCGAGCTCCGCCGTCGCGGCGCGGACGTGCGGCTGCGCACGCGCGTCGCGGCGATCGGCGAGGCCGGCGAGCGGATGCGCGTGACCGTCGAGGGCGCCGGCGACGAGGCCTTCGACGTCGTGGTCGCGACGTCGCCACTCCTGCAGTTCCAGCGCATGACGCGCGGGCTGCCGATCCCGGAGGCGATCGCCTCGATGACGCTCGACTACCAGGGCGTCATCAGCGGCGTGTTCCTCACCGAGAAGCCGCTCACGCGCTACTACTGGATGCCGTGGGTGGACAGCGGCGCAACCGCGCAGGGCGTGATCGAGATGTCGAACCTCGTGCCCCTCGAGCGCTCGCACGGGTTGCACGTGAACTACCTCGTCAACTACGCGCACCGCGACAGCGGGCTGTTCCGGCTGCCGGACGACGAGATCCTCGCGCGCTACCAGCGCGACCTCGACGCGC
The DNA here is from genome assembly GCA_037917155.1 of Candidatus Eiseniibacteriota bacterium. Classification (GTDB taxonomy): domain Bacteria; phylum Eisenbacteria; class RBG-16-71-46; order RBG-16-71-46; family RBG-16-71-46; genus CAIXRL01. The sequence continues at coordinate 239 of JBAIWU010000601.1, read as the reverse complement.
TCTACCCGGAGGCGGCGGCGAGCGTGCGCGAGCGCTTCCTCTTCCGCGCGCCCTTCGTCGAGCCGATCTGGACCACGGGCTACTCGCGCCTGCGGCCGCCCACGAGCGTGCTGCCCGGGCGGCTCTACCTCGCGTGCACCGCGCAGGTATACCCTAGGGTGAACTCGTGGAACTCGTGCTGCGGCGTCGTGGACGAGATGATGCCGCGGCTCGTGGCGGAGACGGCCGCGCGCGCGGCC
>JBAIWU010000600.1:0-2692 GCA_037917155.1 Candidatus Eiseniibacteriota bacterium | reverse complement strand
GCGCGGTGAGGCCCGCGCTCCAGCCGGGCGCGACGTGCTCGATCTCCAGCCGCGCGCCGTCGAGGCGCAGGTAGTGGCTGTGGTCGTTGCCGAAGAGCAGCGCCCGCAGCAGGCTCACGCCCGGCGCGTAGTCGTCGCGGTCGAGCGCGCCGACGTCGCGTCCCGCGTGCGCGCGCACGGCCCACGCGTACGAGTCCGTCGCGTCGGCGCGGCGCCACTCGAGCGAGCCCGCGCCGAGCCAGAGGTCGGGCCCGTTCGCCCATTGCGCCGACGCGCCGAGCCGGCCCACGCCCGCGGGATCGCCCGCGGTGACCTCGGCGCCGGGCGCGAAGCCGAGCACGCGGTTGAACGCCGCCCACGGCGCGAACGAGACGCCCCGGCCCGGTCCGCCCCGGGCGCGCGGATGCGCCAGGTAGTAGGTCCGCAGGCTGTCGAGCCCCGCGGTGTCGGCGGGCTGCGCGGTGAGGCCGAAGTAGGCGTCGGTCGAGTCGGCCATCGAGCGCACGAAGCCCTCGAGCGTCGTGTCGGGCGGCGCGGGCTGCGCGCGCACGAGGCCGGGAAGGCCGACGGCCGCCGCGAGCAGCAGAGCCGCCAGCGCGCCGACGCGCGCCCCGCGGCTCACCGGCCCGCCCCCTTCGCGCGCGCAGGGCGTGCGAAAAGGGAGTCGGGCAGCCCCGTGTTGATCGCGTACTGCGAGCACTGGATGCCGAGGTCGAAGCTGCGCCCGTAGCGCGGCAGCGGCAGCGTGGTTTCGACGCGCGCGAGCAGCCGGCTCAGCACCCAGACATCGCCCACCTGCTGGCGCTCGATCACGAACCGCCGGATGCCGCGCACGAACAGCGGGATCGGCGACTGCCGGAACACGATCTCCTGGCGCACGATCACGTAGTCGCGCGTGTCGACCCACACCGTGCCCGAGGGCAGGTCGAGCGCGAGCGGCGAGCGCGGCTCGAACGCGAGGCGGTAGACAAGGTGGTCCCCGAGCAGCCGGCGATCCTCGATGCGGAACCGGAAGTCGCGCCGCGCCGACGGCTGGAACGCGAAGCTCACGATCTGCTCGCTCATGTCGTCGTCCGTCTTCACGGTCACGCCCACGCCGAGGTCGCCGCGCTTGGGCGGGTGGAGCTGCCAGTGCCGCAGCTCGAGCCACCGCGACTGGGCGGGGCGGCGCTTGTACGCCTCGCCCACGGTCTCCTCGAGCAGCACGGGCGCCCGGCCGTCGTCCGCGTGGCCGACGACGCGGATCGTGACGAGGTAGCGCTCGTCCCGCAGCAGCGAGTCGCGCCTCGTCTCGCCGCGGGCGACCCGGTCGAGGATCTCGTCGAGCGTCACGCGCGGCGCGGAGACGAGCACCGGGGGCACCTCGGTGCGCATCGTGTCCTCCACCGCCACCACGGGCCCCGGCGCGACGGGCCCCGCGGGCGGCGCGCCCGCCCCCGCGCGGGAGGCGAGCGCGAGCAGGGCGGCCGCGAGCGCGGCGGCGGTGCGGGTTCGACGGGGGCTGGGGATCGTGCGGCCTCGGCGGTTGGGGTGGACGCCGGCACGCTAGGCGCGGGTGCGGCGGGCGCGCAACAGGCCGCAACGATTTGGCAACGGGATGACGGCGCCCGGGCGCCGCGCCGCCCGAAATGCGCTAGCGTTACTCGCGCTTCGGGCTTCCGGTTGCGCGCACGGACGCGACCCGGCACGCCGCGTGCCAAGCAGCAGGGCGGTACACGCCCGGCACACACCCCGTAGCCGGCAGGGAGGATTGCCATGAACGCCACATTCGTCCGCACCTGTGCGCTGGCCGCGCTGCTCGCCGCGACGCCGGTCGCCTCCGCCCGTGCCGGGGATGCTCCGGACGCGGCGCCGGCGGCCGACCCCCAGCCCACGACGCTCGACCTTTCCGCGCCGCCGGCGATGATGCCGCCCGCATCGACGCCCGCGCCGAGCCTCGAGCTCCTGCACGTCATCGTGCCCGACGAGCAGCTCCTCGGCGTGCACTATCGCCCGCGCCGCGGCGGCTGGGGCCGCCACCTCGACGCGGAGAGCGTGAGCCAGATCCACCTCGGCTTCTTCGATCCCGAGGGCGCGCCCGGCAGTGAGTTCCTGCTCGGCATCCGGGGCGGCCCGATGCTCAGTCCGAACGTCCAGCTCGGCGTCGGGCTCGACTGGTCGCACATCGTCGACAACACCTCGTCCGTGAGCCAGCAGAGCACCGGCCCCAACGGCACGACGATCACGGTCCAGCAGGACCTGTCGCGCGCGTCGACGAACCTGTTCCCGATCATGGCGTTCCTGCAGGTCTCGGGTGACGACGACATGTCGATCATCCCGTACTTCGGCATCGCCGGCGGCTACGAGGTCATGAACCTCTCCGCGGACAACTACCAGACGAACCAGAGCTTCGACGCCACGTACGGCGGCTGGGGCTGGCAGGCGTGGGCGGGCGCCGCGCTGCCGCTCTCGGGCCGGGTGCGCGTGACGGGCGAGGCGTTCGTCAACACGGCCGAGCCCGGGCGCGACGTGACGAGCGCGGTGGACGGCCTGACGTATCGCGAGACCGTGAAGGCCAATGGCGCCGGCGCGCGCATCGGCCTGGCGTGGGGGTTCTGAGGACCGGGTTGGATCTCCCCTGCGCCGGCTCTCGACGCCCCGCGGACACCCGTCCGCGGGGCGCTTCGTTCGCGGGCCGGTGACGGCCCGCGAG
>JBAIWU010000599.1:0-1589 GCA_037917155.1 Candidatus Eiseniibacteriota bacterium | reverse complement strand
GATCCGCCTCGCGCGGGCGACGACGCATCTGCTACATCTCCACTTCCAGACTCCCCGACCCCGAGGCCGCCGGCTCCTCCCGCGCGGGTCTCGGACATGGACGACTTCCTGCTCTGAGGCCGAGGATGGCCGACTAACTATGCGCTTTGCTGCAATCGACATCGGCTCCAACTCGATCCGCCTGCTCGTCGCCGAGGTGCCGACCGGCCAGGGCTGGGCCTCGCCCGTGGAGACGGTGGCCCGCGCCGGCGAGGTCTGCCGGCTCGGCCGCGGCCTGCACGAGACCGGGCGCATCGCGGCGGACCTCGAGGAGCGGGCCGGCGAGATCGTGCGCGAGTTCGCGCGGCGCGCCCGCTCGCTCGGCGCCGTGCACGTGCTGGCCGGCGCCACGGCCGCGCTGCGCAGCGCCGCCAACGGCCGCGACGTCGCAACGCACATCGAGTCGCGCTCCGGAATCCCGGTGCGAATCCTCACCGGCGACGAGGAGGCCCGGCTCGTGTATCGCTCGGTCGTGCTGGGCCTCGGCAGTCGCGCCCGCGCGAGCCAGTCCGTGGTCTTCGACCTCGGCGGCGGCAGCACCGAAGTGGTGAGCGGCGTCGGCCTCGAATCGGGGCGCTGGAACAGCCTGCCGTTCGGCGCCGTGAGCCTGACCGAGCGGCTGTTGCCCGGCGATCCGCCCAACGGCCAGGTGCTGGCCATGGCGCGCGAGCGGATCTCGCTCGATATTATGCATGGGTGTGCATCAATGCCCGAGCGCACGACCATGCTCGCGGGCGTCGGCGGCACGGTCACCGTGCTGGCGTCCGTGGACCGCGGCCTCGTTGACTACGACCCGGCCGCGCTCGAGGGCTGGTGGATCGAGCGCTCGCGCGCGCTGGCGATGATCGATCGCATGGTGCGCATGTCGCACGAGGAGCGCCGGCGGCTGCCCATCATGGGCGAGGGCCGGGCCGACATCATCGGCGCGGGCGCCCTCGTGGTGGAGGCGCTCGTGCTGCGCTTCGACGCCCCCGGCCTCGTGTGCTCGACGCAGGGCTTGCGCTACGGCCTCGTTCGCCTGGCCGCCGAGGAGTGGAAGGATCGGACGTCGGCCGAAGATCGTCGTTGACGATCTCTTGGCATGACTGGATACTTCTGTACGGCGAAGGTGGTCCCCACTCAAATTTCTTTCCAGTCGTCAAAGCAACCGGCGTCCTCCGGCCGGACTGGCGTCGTTTCATGTCTCAGTGTAGGAGGGAGCGGAAATCCCGATGATCAAGTTCCGCAGCAGACTCCTCATCACACTGATCCTGGCCGCGGTGGCGCTCGCCGCCCTCGGGGCCGGGCCCGTCTGGGCGAAGGCGCGCTCGCGCAGCTCGACGGTGGGCGGAAAGTACTCGTACCTCGACAAGTCGTACCTGAGGTACCGCTCACCGATCGGCTCGTACTCGGGCGAGCCCGACGCCGGCAGCGGGAGCCTGCCCAAGACACAGCCGACGTCCGGCACGCCGCCCACGCCCACGAACACGAGCGTGCTCAGCGGGGACTTCTGGCTGCTCTTCTGGGCGATCTGGGTGATGAGGCAATAGCTGGGCCGTGGATGGCGCCCG
>JBAIWU010000598.1:0-1848 GCA_037917155.1 Candidatus Eiseniibacteriota bacterium | reverse complement strand
CCCGTGCTTGTGCGGATCGATCACGGTCGAGTCCGCCTGGCCGATCGCGTCGAACGCGGTGCGGGCGGCCGGGCCCAGGTTCGAGGCCAGCGTGAAGTAGCCGCCGTATGCCGCGTCGACGTGCACGCGGAAGCCGTGGCGCTCGCGCAGCGCGAGGATCTCGGGCAGCGGGTCGACGGTGCCCGCGGCGGTGGTACCCAGCGTCACGACGACCGTGCCGACCGGCTCCCGGTCCAGCTCGCGCTCGAGCGCGCGCGCGTCCATGCGGCCCAGGGCATCGACCGCGACCGCACGGAAGGGCACGCCCAGCACGCTCGCGACGCGCCCGTGGGTGTAATGCGCCTGCGCGGAGGCCACCACCGCCCGCCCCGGCGCCAGCTCGCGCCCCACCCACAGCGCCTCGAAGTTGGCCATCGTCCCGCCGCCCGCGAGGTGCCCGAGGTGCTCGTCCCAGCCGAACAGGCGCGCGATCGCCCCGACACACTCCTTCTCCATGGCCGAGCTGGCGCGGCCGCCGTCGAGCGCGTGGTTGTTCGGATTGAGGTGCATCGCCATCGCGTAGGCCAGCAGCGCCACCGGGTGCGGCGGCTTGAGCATCTGGCCCACGTACAGCGGATGGTGGTACGGGAAGTTGTCCCGCATCCGCTCGGCGGCCGCCTGCAGGGCCGCTCGCGCCGCGTCGCCATCGAGCCGCGTGCGCGCCGGCGGCAGGTGGGCGAAGCCCGATTGCAGCGTGGCAACCGAGTCGGCCAGCAGGCGGAAGTACTCGGAGTCGGGGCTCATGCGTCGGACGCTAGCACACTCCGGCCGTTGGCCGGCGGCGTGCACGTACCGTTGCACCGGGGGATGTCAGCCCTCGACCCCGAGTCGCTTCATCTTGCTCAGCAGCGTCGTGCGCGAGATCCGCAGCAGGTGTGCGGCGTCCGTCTTGACCCAGTGGGCCTGCTCGAGGGCCGCGACGATCCGCTTCTTCTCGTTGGCCAGAGTCTCGCCGATGAAGTCGCTGCCCGTGTCCGTACCCTCGAGCATGGGCAGGTCGCGCGGCGTGAACACCGCCTCGCGCGACGCGGCCACGACCAGCTTGCGGATCACCGCCTGCAACTCGCGCACATTGCCCGGCCATGCGTGCTGCAGCAGGCGCCCGAGCGCCGCGTCGCCGAATCGCGTGTGCTTGCCCGCGGCGCGGTTGTACGTCGCCAGGAAGTGCTCGATGAGCAGCTCGAGGTCGTCCCCGCGGGCGCGAAGCGGCGGCAGCTCGTAGACAGCGTGCGCCAGCCGGTAGTAGAGGTCGCTGCGGAAGCCGTTGCCCGACTGCAGCACCGCGCGCTCGCGGTTGGTCGCGGCCACGATGCGCGTGTCGACGCGCTGGTCGCGGGTGGCGCCGACGCGGCGCAGAGTGCCCGTCTCGAGGAAGCGGAGCAGCTTCGCCTGGAGGTCCGGAGACATCTCGCCGATCTCGTCGAGGAACACCGTGCCGTCGTGGGCGACCTCGAAGAGCCCCGGTTTGTCGGCCACCGCGTTCGTGAACGACCCGCGCATGTAGCCGAAGAACTCGCCCTCCAGCATCGCTTCCGGCACCGCGCTGCAGTTGATCGCCATGAACTCGCCCGTGCGCCCCGAGAGCAGGTGGACACCGCGCGCGACCAGTTCCTTGCCCGTCCCCGACTCGCCCAGCACCAGCACGGGCAGGTCGCTCGCCGCGACGCGCCCGATCTCCTGGAGCATCTCGAGGAGCGGCGCGCTGCGCGTCACCAGCCCGAAGGTGTCGAGCGCCCACTGCGAGCGCCGCAGCAGCTCCGCGCTGTGTCGCGGTCGCCGGGCCGGTCGCACCTTGCCGAACGTCGGGGC
>JBAIWU010000597.1:0-2755 GCA_037917155.1 Candidatus Eiseniibacteriota bacterium | reverse complement strand
CGCCCGCCCGCCCCGCGGCACACAAGCTGCTCGTCCGGGCGCGGCCGTGCGCCCGCCGCAGGACCGCCCGGCCGCGGGAGCGTGCCCGACCGACGCTTCCGGCCCGGTGCGCGGAGAGGTCCGCGCCCGGGCGAACTATCCGCCCGCCCACGCCCGCAGGAGACGTCACGCATGCACGCTCGCCTCGCAGCGGTCCTCGGAATCGGCGCCCTGGCGCTCGCGCTCGGCGCGGGTCGCGCCGGGGCCGTGTCGACGCCGACGAGCGTGACGCTGGCCTGGACGGCGCCCGGCGACGACAGCACGACCGGCACCGCCACGCTGTACGACGTGCGCTACTCGACCTCGCCGCTCTCCGCTGCGAACTTCGCGCTCGCGTACGCCGCCGCCGGAGCGCCCACGCCGTCGCCCTCGGGCTCGCCCGAGAGCATGCTCGTCGCCGGGCTCTCGCCCGAGACCGCGTACTGGTTCGCGATCCGCACGCGCGACGACGCCGGCAACTGGTCCGGCATCTCGAACATCGTCCAGTGGACGACGCCCGCGGCGTCGGACAGCATCCGCCCCGCACCGCTCACCGTGAGCGTCGGCGGCACGACCGCGAGCAGCGTCACGCTCGACTGGACCGCCGTGGGGGACGACAGCCTCACCGGCACCGCGACGCGCTACGAGGTGCGCTGGAGCACGACCGCGATCACCGCCGCCAACTGGCCGGCCGCGACGGTCGTGACGAGCGGTGTGCCCGTGCCGGCGGCTCCGGGCACCCCGCAGTCGTGCACGATCACCGGTCTCAACCGCACCGTGAACCTCTGGTTCGCCGCGCGCGTCGCGGACGAGGTGAACAACTGGTCCGTGCTCTCGAACGTGGTCGCCGTCGCCGCCCAGCTCGACGCCTCGCCGCCCGCGCCGCCCACCGGGCTGACCGCGAGCATCCAGTCCGACGGCCAGCACCTGCATTGGAACGCCAACACCGAACCCGACCTCGCCGGCTACAACGTCTACCGCGCCGTGAGCCCGGGCGGACCGTTCACGAAGCTGGACGCCTCGCTGCTCGTCTCGAACGGCTACGTCGACGGCGCCGCGCCCGACTCGGCGTCGCTCTGGTACGCGGTCTCGGCGGTCGACGCGAGCAACAACGAGAGCGCGCTGAGCGCGTCCGTGCGCGTCTGGCTGCACGGCGCGGGCATCGCGGCCGTGCGCATGGAGCCGGCGTATCCGAACCCGAGCGGCCCCACGGACCCCGTGACGCTGCCCGTGGACGTGCCCTCGACCGGCCCGGTGGACGGCCGGCTCGACATCGTCAACGGCGCCGGCGAGCGCGTGCGCACGCTGGAGCTGCGCGGCCTCGTGCCCGGCACGAACGCGGTCACGTGGGACGGGCGCAACGACGCCGGCCGCCTGACCGCGCCGGGCGTGTACCGCGCGCTGCTGCACGTCGCGGGCACCGACCAGGTCGTGCGGCTCGTCCGCAGGCCCTAACGCGCGACGCTCACGGAACCGCGGGTCCCTCACGGTCGCCCGGTGCGCCCCCGCGCATCGGGCGCTTCGTCGTTCGCGCCACTCCCGCGCGCGGTGCGGCGTGCAAATGCCACGGACGACGAGCCGGCGTGTTGCGGAATCCACGTCCCGCACACCCCGCGGCGCGGCGTCCGGGGCTCCCCGCGGAGGGCCACCCGTCGCGCTTTCATGCACTTGGGTGCTGAGTTGCGGGCGCGCCGGGTCGCGGCACGAGGGCTGCTGGGCTCGGGCGGCCGCAAGCGCCCGGGCATGCCCCGGATTCCATGGAGACCGCACCCATGCTTCGCATCCGCCTCGCCATCTGCGCGTTCCTGCTGTCGGCCGGCGTCGCCCACGCCGGCGTCGACAACGCCGGGACGACCGCGGGGAACCTGCTCTCGGTCGGCACGGGCGCAGGCATCCTGTCGATGGGCGGCGCGACGCTCGGGGCCGGGCAGGACCTCAACGCCGCCGCGTGGAACCCGGCCGCGCTCGGCTGGCTCGCCGGTCCGCAGTTCGCCCTCTCGCACGCCTCGCTCGCGGCGCAGTCGTCGCAGGACTGGCTCGCGGCCGGCGGCCGGCTCGGGCGCGCGCGCACGCGCTGGGCGACCACGGCGCTCTACGAGGGCGATGGCAGCTTCGACGGCCGCGACGCGTACGGAGCCCCGACGGGCTCGTTCAGCGTCTCGAGCATGGCGCTGGGCGCGCAGCTCGCGCAGCCGCTCGGCGAGCGGTTCACCGCCGGCCTCGCCGCGCACTGGGTCAGCGAGAACCTCGGTGACGTGAGCGGCCACGGGCTGGGCTTCGACGCGGGCGTGCAGGCGAGCGCGGGAGCGTTCGGCTTCGGCGCCGCCGTGCGCAACGTCGGCGGCTCGATGAACTACGCCGCGGGCCGCTACGACCTGCCCGCGGTCTACGGGATCGGCGCCTCGTGGACGCACGCGCCGAGCGGGCTCCGGCTGGCCGTGGACGCCAATTTCCCGACCGCGTACTACAACGACGTGCGCGTGGGCGGGGAATGGCGCTGGCAGGACCGCTTGGCGCTGCGCGCGGGGTATCGGCTCGAGCTGGGCGCGTCCGCGGGCGAGCCGCTCGGCGGCCCGAGCTTCGGCCTCGGCGCGGGCGCGAACGGCATGTGGCTCGACTACGCGTTCCTCGCCAATGGCGCCGACGCGCAGGGCCAGCATCGGCTCGGCCTCACGTTCCGGCCCGGCTTCCTGGGCAACCGCGTGACGCGGCCGGTCGCCGACGCCGACGCGACCTC
>JBAIWU010000596.1:0-2232 GCA_037917155.1 Candidatus Eiseniibacteriota bacterium | reverse complement strand
CCGGGCGCCCGCGGGCCGGGCGAACCGCGCCCCGGCGCCCGGACCCCGGGCGCGGGCCGCGTCGGCGGGCCGCCGCTAGAAATGCTCCTCGCTCCCCGGGGAGGGCTCGCGCCGGGCGCCGAGCTCGCGGTCCCAGGGGCCGGCCTGCCAGTTGTCGCGTCGCGGCTGCACGGCGACCCACGGCGGCAGCTCGAAGAGCAGGAATGCCGCCAGTGCCTGCGAGTAGGGCTCGTACATCCGGCGCAGCTCCGCCAGGCGCGCATCGAACGCGGCCGTCTCGGGCAGCTCCGCCGGCGTGCCCGCGAGCCGCGCCCGAAGCCGGCCGCGCTCGATGGCCGTCAGCCGGTCGGGCAGCCCCGCCGGCAGGTGCGGCACGAAGATCTGCGTGACGTCGACGAGGGCGTGCCGCGCCATGGCGAACGTGAGCCGCGCCTGCCCGGCTGCCGGCTCGTCGATCCGCGCGAGCAGCACCGCCGAGAGGTCGAGCACCGACGTGAGCGCGGCGAGCCAGGACTGGTTGACGTGCTGGGAGCGGTAGTAGGCCAGCTGCGGGTACGAGATGTGGGTTTCGAGGAGCTGCGCCGACCAGCGCTCCCAGCCGCGCAGGTGCTCGTCGAGGCGGCGCGCGCCGCCGTCCGACGCGACGCGCCGCAGCAGCTCGGCGGCGGTGGGCGGCGAGCCGCCGCGCGCGTCCATGAGCGAGATCTCGACCTCGCGCTGCGCGAACGCCGAGTACATCGTCGGCAGGTAGCCGATCACGGTGCCGAGGAAGCCGAAGCCCATGCCCGCCTCGACCACCGCGAGCGCGCGGCCCAGGCCCGTGGCCGGCGTCACGTCGCCGAAGCCGAGCGTGAAGAACGTCTCGCCGCTCATGTAGAGGACGTGCGTGAACGGCCCCGCGGCGACACCGGCGGCGCGCGTCACCGCGACCTGCAGCAGCGCGAACGCACCGACGAGGCCCGCGGCCCAGCACACGAGCAGCCCGATCAGCGAGACCGGCCCGAACACGCCGAGCACGCCCTCGCGCCGGGACGGGCTGCGCACGGCGAGCGCGAGCGCGCGCCAGAGCCGCCACGTGGCGATGTAGTAGTAGCGCGTGAGCCGCACGCGCCGGCCGATGCGACGCGGCACGAGGATGGTCTCGAACGCGTCCCAGAGGATGATGCCGACCAGCGCGAGGCCGGCGGCGCCGGGAAGCCAGGGGGAGATCGTCACGGGCGCCACGATCGCCGCTCCCCCGCTCCGTGTCCACCCGCCGCCGGCCGGTCCCCCGCGGCCGCGCATCTGCTATCGTCCCGCGCGTTCCACGGGCCGCGCCCTCCGACGTTCCCACCCGCTCCGACGAGGCATCCCATGCGTATCCAGTCCCTGCTGATCGCCGCGGCGCTCGCGTGCGCCGTGGCCGTCCCGGCCCGCGCGCAGCAGCTCAACCTGCCGCGCGTCAGCCCGAACGCCGTCGTGTCGCAGACGATCGGCACGACCGACCTGTCCGTGAAGTACTGCCGCCCCGGCGTGAAGGGCCGCGCGATTTGGGGCGCGCTCGTGCCCTTCGACAAGCCGTGGCGCACGGGCGCCAACGAGATCACCGCGTTCACGACCACCGACGACATCACCGTCGAGGGCAAGGCCCTGCCCGCGGGGACCTACGGCGTCGTGACGATCCCCGGCGCGAACGAGTGGACGGTGGCGTTCAGCAAGCAGAAGGACATGTGGGGCGCGTTCACGTACGACCCGAAGCAGGACGTGCTCCGCGTCACCGTGAAGCCCGAGCCTGCCGAGCCCATGGAGTGGATGCAGTTCGCGTTCGACGACCTCGCACCGGAATCGTGCACGCTGGCGCTGCGCTGGGAGAAGCTGCGCGTCCCGGTCCGGATCGCCGTCGACGTGAAGGGCAAGGTGTTGCGCGAGGCGCGCGCCGCGGTCGGGGCGGCGAAGCCCGACGACTGGCGCACGGCGTACCGCGCCGCGAACTGGGCGAACGACAACGCGGTCGCGCCCGAGGACGCCGCGGCGTGGGCCGCGGCGGCGCTCAAGGTGAAGGAGAACTTCTACACGCTCTCGCTCAGCGCGAAGCTCGCGAAGAAGGCCGGCCACGACGCCGACGCGCTCGCGCAGCTGACGAAGGCCGTCGCGCTGGGCAAGGCGGACAAGGACGTCGAGGCCGAGCAGGTCGCGCCCATGGAGAAGCTGCTCGCGGAGTGGAGCGCGAAGTAGGAGTCAGGTCCGGGACTC
>JBAIWU010000595.1:0-12641 GCA_037917155.1 Candidatus Eiseniibacteriota bacterium | reverse complement strand
GCTGGTCAGCACCTGGCACACCACCTGACGACCCGCCGCGCCCCGGCCGGCCGCGAATGACGACGGGCAGAGCGCGAGGGGCTCCGCTCCGTCTGGGGGGTGTCGCCGACGCCTCGCTCGCTCACTCGGGCCGTCGCAGCGCGAATCACCGGGGGAATCCTCGCGTGGCGACGGTGTCGGCGGCGCGGCCGGCGCGTTAAAACCGCGTGACCGAGCCGAGCCCCGGAATCACCCCTTGGCGACGCCGGCCCGGGTCCGGCCCCCGTGTGGACCCACGCAGCGGGCCATCACGAGGCACCATCGAGGCTGGACACCCTGAACTCGCTTGGCGCGCCGACGGATACGCGCCTCGGCGGCCCGCGAATCCCGGTGGAGAACTCGGGGGAGAATCCTGCAAGTCGTTGCAGATTCGAGCCGTGGGTTGTGCAGAAATTCGACTGTTGACCGACCGGTCAGTTGCCGATTAAGTTACCGTGCGTTCATTAGCGTCTCCACCGCGATCACCGGAGCATCCACCATGCATCGAACCCATGCCCAGCGGGACGCGGCCGAGCCCCGCTGGCACCGCCGCAAGGACGAGCGCCCGGCCGAGCTGCTCGACGCGGCCCTCGAGGAGTTCGTGGCCCGCGGTTACGCGGCCACGCGGCTCGAGGACGTGGCCCGCCGCGCCGGCTGCACCAAGGGCACGATCTTCCTCTACTTCGCCAACAAGGAGGAGCTGTTCAAGGCGATGGTGCGCCAAAACGTGCTGCCGGGCATCCAAGAGGCCGAGACGCTGGTCGAGCGGCACCAGGGCTCGTACCGCGACCTCCTGGCCCAGGTGCTGCGCGCGCGCTGGGACGGCGTCGTCAACTCGCGGCTGAGCGGACTGCCCAAGCTCATGTTCGCCGAGGCGGTCAATTTTCCCGAGCTCGCGCGATTCCACATGGAGGAGGTCGTGTCGCGCAGCCAGGCGCTCATCGAGCGCGTGCTGCGCGCGGGCATCGCGGCGGGGGAGTTCCGCGAGCACGACACCGGGTCGGTGGCGCGCGTGGCCGTCTCCCCGCTGGTCATGGCGGCGCTCTGGAAGCACTCGTTCGAACCCCACGCCGTCGTCCACATCGATCCGGATCGCTACTTCGAGGCGTCTCTCGACCTGCTGCTGCGCGGCATCGCCCGCACGGCGGACGGAGGAAACAGCCGATGAACCGATACGCTCTCGCCGCCGCCGTCGTGCTGGCGGCGTCGCTCCCCCTCGCGCGCGCGCGCGCGCAGGCGCCCGGTCGGCTCACGCTGGCCGAGGCGGTCGCGATCGCGGCGGGCCGCAGCCCCGGCGTCTCGCTGGCGCAGCTCCGCTCGCGCGAGGCCGACGCGCGCATCACGCAGTCGCGCGGCGCGCTGCTGCCCGCGCTGACGGGGCAGGCGAGCATGGTCGACCGCACATACAACATCTACGCGCTCGGCATCAGCCTGCCGACCCTCCCGGGCATGGCGCCGTACGCCGCGCTCCAGGGCCCGGTGTACGACTCGGAGGCGCGCCTGAGGGTGGCGCAGCCGCTGTTCGACGTCTCGTCCTACCAGAAGCTGCGGGCCTCGCGCCTGGGCGCGCTCGGCGCCCGCGCGGACCTGGGCGTGACCGCGGAGGCCGCGGCCTCGGCCGCCGCGCAGGCCTACCTGCGCGCGGCCCGCGCCGAGGCGGTGGTGAACGCGCGCGAGGAGGACACCGCGCTGGCGCAGCAGCTCCAGGCGCTGGCCGAGGCGCAGCTCGCCGCCGGCACGTCGCCGTCGATCGACGTGACGCGGGCGCGCACGCAGGTGGCGTCCTCGCGCGGCGCGCTGCTCATCGCCCGCAACCAGCGCGACCGCGCGCGCATCGACCTCGCGCGCGCGCTCGGGCTCGACCCGGCGACGCCGCCGCAGCCCGCGGACACGCTCGACGCGTCGCTGGGCGGGAGCGGCGCGCCGCAGGAGGAGCAGGCCGCGGTCGCGTTCGCGCTCGAGCATCGCGAGGAGGTGCGCGGCGAGCAGGCGCGGCTGCAGCGCGCGCGGGCCGACCGGCTCGCCACGTCCACCGAGCGGCTGCCACGCGTCGACGTCTCCGCGGACTGGGGCCGCAGCGGCGAGCACTTCGGCGACGCCATCAACACGTACACGGCCGCGCTGGCCGTGACGGTGCCGATCCTCGACGGCTTCCGCCGCGAGGGCCGGCTCGCCGAGCAGGGCGCGCTCGTCCGCGAGTCCGAGGTGCGCGTCCACGACCTTCGCGACCAGGTCGCCGCCGAGGTCGCGGGCGCGCTCCTCGACTTCGCGAGCGGGCAGGAGCAGCAGTCGGTCGCCACCGAGCGCCTCAAGCTGGCGCTCGACGAGGTCGCGCAGGCCACGGAGCGCTTCACGAGCGGCGTGGCCGGCAACATCGAGGTGATCAACGCCCAGTCCTCGCTGATCCGCGCGCGCGACGCCGACATCGATGCGCGCTTCGCGGTCGCCAGCGCCCGCGTCGCCCTCGCCCGCGCCACCGGCGTGGCGCGCGACATCCACTGACGTCCATCCCGGAGAGACCCGTCCCATGAGCGCAACGCCGGAAATCAACGACACCGAGAACGCCGCCGCCGCGCCCGCGCCGGCCCGGAGCCGCACGCTGGTCGTGCGCATCGTCCTGGGCGTGCTCGCCGTGGCCGCCCTGACCGCGGGCATCAACCGCTGGATGTGGAACCAGAACCACGTCACCACCGACAATGCCGAGATCGAGGGCAGCGTCGTGCCCGCGCTCGCCCGGGTCGCCGGCTTCGTCGCGACCGTGCACGTGACCGACAACACGACGGTCCACGCCGGCGACCTGCTCGTGCAGCTCGACGACCGCGAGCAGAAGGCGAAGCTCGCGCAGGCCGAGGCGGACTACGAGGCCGCGCTCGCGGCGACCGGCGAGAAGGGCCACACCGGCCAGGCCGACGCGCAGATCGCGGCGGCGCGCGCGCAGGTGGCGCAGGCCGAGGCGAACGCGACGCACGCGCACAGCGACGCCGACCGCTATCGTGCGCTCGCCGCGCGCAACATCGTGAGCCGCCAGCAGCTCGACGCGGCGGTGGCCGCGGACGCGGCGGCCGCGGCCGCGCTCGACGCGGCGCGCAAGCAGGTGCTCGCGGCCGAGGCGGGCCGGCAGGGCGCCGGCGCCCGGCTCGATGCCGCGAAGGCCGTGCGCGACCAGGCGGCGCTCACGCTCACGTACACCCGCATCGTCGCTCCCGTGTCGGGCATCGTCTCCAGGAAGAACGTCGACCCCGGCCAGTACCTGCAGGCGGGCCAGTCCATCCTCGCGATCGTACCGACGGACGACATCTACGTGATCGCGAACCTCAAGGAGACCGAGATCGAGCACGTGCGTCCCGGCGACGCGGTCCGCATCGATGTCGACGCGTACCCGCACCACCCGGTGCAGGGCCAGGTCGAGAGCTTCAGCCCCGCCACGGGCGCCAAGTTCTCGCTGCTGCCGCCCGACAACGCCACCGGCAACTACACGCACGTGGTGCAGCACATTCCCGTGCGCATCCGCATCACGGACCGCGGCGCCCCGGAGCGGCCGCTGCGGCCGGGCATGAGCGTGCAGGTCACCATCACGACGCGCCGCGGCTGAGATGAGCATCGCGACCCTGTCCGCGGCGCACGCGCTCGAGTACAACGAGGCGTACCGGAATCGCTGGATCATCGCGATCACGGTGACGTTCGCGTCGATCCTCGAGATCCTCGACACCAGCATCGTCAACGTCGCCATCCCGCACATGATGGGGACGCTGGGCGCGACGCTGGACGAGATCGCGTGGGTGTCGACCGGCTACATCGTCGCCAACGTCATCGTGCTGCCCATCACGGGCTGGCTCTCGGCGTACTTCGGGCGGCGGCGGTACTTCGCGGGCTCGATCGCGATCTTCACGATCGCGTCGTTCATGTGCGGCAACTCGCACACGCTCGAGGAGCTCGTGCTCTGGCGCATCGTGCAGGGCCTCGGCGGCGGCGCGCTGCTGTCCACGTCGCAGGCGATCCTCTACGAGGTGTTCCCGCCCGCCGAGTACGGCCAAGCGATGGCGATCTTCGGGGTCGGCGTCATGGTGGGACCGACGCTGGGCCCGACGCTCGGCGGCTACATCACGGACACCTTCTCGTGGCCGTGGATCTTCTACATCAACCTGCCGTTCGGCGTCATGGCGTTCATCATGTCGCTGAACTACATCAAGAATTCCCGGTTCGCGCAGAAGGTGGGCGACACCGACTGGCTCGGGCTGCTCCTGCTGGCGGCCGGCGTCGGCACGCTGCAGACGCTGCTCGAGCGCGGCGAGCGCCTGGACTGGTTCGCCTCCCGCGAGATCGTCATGTACGCGATCGTGAGCAGCGTCTCGCTCGTGACGTTCGTGTGGCACGAGCTCACCACCGAGCACCCGGTGATCGACCTGCGCATCCTCGGCAACCGCCAGTTCGCCACCGGCGCCGTGCTCGGCGGCATCCTCGGGATCTGCCTCTACGCGACCGTGTTCGTGCTGCCGGTGTACCTGCAGCAGATCCAGCACTTCACCGCGAACCAGACCGGGCTCGTCATCCTGCCCGGCGCGCTCGCCAGCGCGCTGACCATGGTGATCATGGCGCGCGCGCTCGGGAAGATGGACGCCCGCCTGATCGCCAGCTTCGGCGCGCTGATGTTCGCGGCCTCGATGTGGGAGTGGTCGCACTTCACCACCGAGAGCGGACAGGGCGACTTCTTCTGGCCGCTCATCCTGCGCGGCTTCGCGCTCGGGCTGGTGTTCGTGCCGCTCAACAACCTCGCGATGCTCGAGCTGCCGATGTCGAAGATCGCCCCCGCGACGGGCATCTACAACCTCATGCGCCAGCTCGGCGGCAGCGTCGGCATCGCGCTGTCGGCCACGTTCGTCTCGCGCTACGGCGCCGAGAGCCGCGCCGCGCTGGCCGAGCACGTCTCGCTGTTCAACCCCGTCACCGCCGGGCGCATCGACCAGGTGACCCGCGGCCTGATGGCGCACGGCGACGCCTTCGCGGACGCCCGCATGAAGGCGGTCGCCTCGATCGCCGGCGCGGTGCAGAAGCAGGCGTCGATGATCGCCTTCGAGCACATCTTCCTCGTGTTCGGGCTGCACTTCCTGCTCGCGATCCCGCTGATCCTGACGCTCAAGTGGGAGAAGGGGCGCATGCGCGGGGGCGCGGACGCCCACTGACGGCCGGCCCGGCGCCGGCGCGCCCTCGCGCCGGCCCTCGGGGCCGTCGCGGACGCGGCCGCGACGAGAACGCCGTCGCACATCGCGTTCGTCGCCCGCCGCCGGCCCCGGATCGCGTAACATGGACGCTCGGAGCCGCCGCCCGCGCCATCCATCCGGCTTGCGGCCCCCGCGGCCACCCCACGGGTCCGCGCGACGTCGTCGATCGCGATCCCCCGACCCGCGTCCCCCGAGGGCACCATGCGACCCATCGCGCTCCTGCTCGTGCTCGTCGCGCTCGCGTCCGCGCTCCTGGCCTTCCCGCGCCGCACGCAGTCCCACGTCGCCGCGGGGAACGACTTCGTCCACTTCGAGAGCGCGCACGTCCACCCGCTCTCGCTCACGCCGGACGGCTCGAAGCTGCTCGTGGTGAACACGCCCGACGACCGCCTCGCCGTGTTCGACGTCACCGGGCCCTCGCCCGTGCGCGTCGGCGAGGTGCCGGTGGGCATGGAGCCCGTGTCCGTGTGCGCGCGCACGAACACCGAGGCGTGGGTGGTCAACACGCTCTCGGACGACGTCAGCATCGTGGACCTCTCGACGATGAACGTGATCGCGACCCTCCGCGTGGGCGACGAGCCGAGCGACGTCGTGTTCGCGGGCAGCCCGCAGCGGGCGTGGGTGAGCGTGTCTCAGGAGGACGCGATCAAGATCTTCGATCCCGCGAGCCTGTCGACTGCGCCGGCGGTGATCGCGGTCGCGGCGCGCTGGCCGCGCTCGCTGTCCGTGAGCCCGGACGGCTCGAAAGTCTACTGCGCCATCTTCGACTCGAACCACCGCGTCATGAGCCTCACCGAGGCGCAGGCCGGCGACTCGCTGCCGCCGCCGAACCCGCCGATGAGCACGAGCCTGCCGCCCGCGCCCAAGGTCGGGCTGATCGTGCATTACGACGGCGCCCATTGGGTCGACGAGACCGGCAAGTGGTGGGACTCGAAGGTGCCGTTCAAGGAGGACCCCGTCGAGCTCGTCGAGTTCGACGCCGCCACGGGCGCCGTGAACCGCGTCGCGGGCGACATCGCGACCACGCTCATGGCCACCGCCGTCGATCCCGTGACCGGCACCGCGGCCGTGACCGGCACCTACACGCGCAACGAGGTGCGGTTCCAGGAGAACGTGCGTGGGCACGTCACCGAGACGCGCCTCGGGCTGTGGCCCGCCGGCGCGTCGCGCATCGTCGCGCAGGTGAACCCGCACATCGACTACAGCGTGCCCACAGGGCCGCAGTCCGAGCGCGACTCCTCGCTCAGCATGCCGACGGGCGTCGCGTGGTCGCCCGACGGCCAGCGCGTCTACGTGACCGCGCTCGGCTCGGACAAGCTCGGCGTCTTCGGGGCCACGGGCACGCTGCTCGCGCGGGTGCCCACGGTGGCCGGACCGACCGGCGTGATCGCCGACCCCGCGCGCGGGCGTCTCTACGTGCTCGGGCGCTTCCACGAGCAGCTCCAGACGCTTTCGAGCGCGAGCCTCGCGAGCCTGGCCGTGACCCCGATCGGCTTCGACCCGACGCCGGACCTGGTCGTGAACGGCCGCAAGTTCTTCTACGCCGGTTCGTCCTCGGGCCACGGCGACGAGTCGTGCGCGAGCTGCCACCTGTTCGGCGACTTCGACCAGATGGCGTGGGACCTCGGCGATCCGCTGGGCACGATGGAGCCCGCGCCCACGGGCATGACCGATCCGCTCCTGCAGGGCTTCCACCCCATGAAGGGCCCGATGGTGACGCAGAGCCTGCGCGGCCTCGCGAACACCGGCCTGCTCCACTGGCGCGGCGACCGCGCCGACCTGTCGGCGTTCAACCCGGCGTTCAGCGCGCTGCTCGGCCGCGCGACGCCGCTGGCCGACTCCGAGATGGCCGCGTTCTCGGCGTTCCTCGCCCCGCTCGCGTATCCGCCGAACCCGAACCAGAACCTCGACCGCACGTTCCCGGACGCGCCCACGGGACAGCCGAGCGCCGAGCGCGGGCGGCAGTTCTTCCTCAACACCGTGGTCGACGCGACCCTGAAGTGCGTCGACTGCCACGCCCTGCCCACGGGCACGAACGGCCAGGTCATCGACCACCTCGCCCTGCAGGCATCGCAGGACATGAAGGTTCCGCAGCTGCGCAACATGTACAAGAAGAGCGGCCGCAGGGACTCGCTCGGGCTCGTCGTGAAGCGCGGCTTCGGCTACACGCACAACGGCTCGATCGACAACCTGTTCGACTTCCTCCACTTCCCGGGCTTCAACTTCGGACAGCCGGCGAGCGCCGCGGACGCGAAGCGCCGCGACGTCGAGGCGTACCTGCTCGCGTTCGACACCGGAATGGCGCCCGCGGTCGGCGTGCAGGTGACGTTCGACGGCGCGAACGACGGCGACCCCGCGCTGGTCGGGCGCGTGGACACGCTCACGTCGCAGGCCGACGCGGGCAACTGCGACGTGATCGCCCACGGGCTGGTCAACGGCGCGCCGCACGGCTGGGTCTACGCGGGGGGCGGGCTGTGGCAGCCGGATGTTTCGGGCGGCGCGGCCCTGTCCACGGCCGCGCTCCGCGCGCTCGGCGCGCCCGGGCAGGCGCTGACCGTGACCGGGGTGCCGCCGGGTTGCGGCATCCGCATGGGCATCGACCGCGACCGCGACGGCGCGCTCGACGGCGACGAGCTGGCGGCCGGCACCGACCCCGGCGACCCGGCGTCGCACCCGAGCACGACCGGCGTCGGCGCCGCGGCCACGGTCGCGGGCCTGCGCGCCGTGCGGCCGAACCCGTTCGTCGCGTCGGCCGCGATCGACTTCGCGCTCGCGCGCCCGGGCGCGGTCGAACTCGCGGTCTACGACGTGCTCGGCCGGCGCGTGCGCCGTCTCGCCGCCGGCCAGCGCATGGCGGCGGGCGCCCAGTCGATCGCGTGGGACGGGCGTGACGACGCAGGCCGGCCCGCGTGGCCGGGCGCGTACTTCGTCCGCCTGCGCACGCCCGACGGGGCGTGGACGCGCGTGATCCTGCGCCTCCGGTAGCGCCCCCGCGGCCCCGTCGAGGCAACGCGCCGGGTCTGGCTGTGGCCGGGCGCTGCGCCAGCGGCTATCCTCGACCGCATGTCTCCGCACGAGGAACGGGTCACCCGCCAGCTCACGATTCCCGCGCCCGCCCACCTGCCCCTGCCTCCCGGCGGCGAGGGCTGCATCGAGATCCTCGCCGACCGGCTGCGGGAGTGGCCGGGCGTCATCGCGATCGAGGCGAACTTCCGCACGAGCACGCTCTCCGTGCGCTACCACCCGACGATGGTCACGCCCGACCAGCTCAACGCGTTCGCGGACGACGTCGGCGCGGTGTTCGCGCAGCGCGTGACGTCGTGCGAGAAGCGCGACACGCTCGACGCGTGCCCCGAGTGCGCGCTGCGGTTCGGCAAGCTGCCGCCCGAGGCCGCGGCGCAGTTCCTCGCGACGGCGTCTCGGGGCCACGTGCGGCTCGCGCGGCGCGACGCGCTCGATGGCGGCGTCGAGGTGATCCGCCCGCTCTCCGAGAAGCCGTGGGGCGCGGCGTTCACGCCGGAGGAGGAGGAGGAGCACGCCGAGGGGCGCGCGATGATCGCTCTCACGATCGGGTGCTTCGCGGGGCTGGTCGCCGGCGTCGTGCTCGAGAAGCTGCGCGCGCCCTCGCTCGCGTCGCACCTGCTCTACTTCGCCTCCGCCGTCTCGGGCGGGTGGTTCGCGGCGCAGAGCACGGTCGCCGCCCTGCGGCGGTTCAAGTTCGACGTCAACCTGCTCATGATCCTCGCCGCGGTGGGCGCGGGCGCGATCGGGTACGTGTTCGAGGCCGCGGTGCTGATGTTCCTGTTCTCGCTCAGCAACACGCTCGAGGTCTACACCATGGGCCGTACGCGCCATGCGCTCAAGGCGCTCATGGAGCTGCGCCCGGCGCGCGCCCTCGTGCGGCGGCACGGCCGCGAGATCGAGGTGGCGGCCGAGGAGGTGCGCGTCGGCGAGATCGTGATCGTGAAGCCCGGCGAGGCGTTCGCGGTCGACGGCCTCGTCCAGAAGGGCACGTCGCTCGTGGACCAGAGCAGCCTCACAGGCGAGTCCGTCCCGGTCGAGAAGGGGGCGGGCGACAAGGTGTTCGCGGGCACGCTCAACCAGCTCGGGGCGCTCGAGATCGTGACGACGCGGGCGGCGGCCAACAGCACGCTGGCGCGCATCGTCGCGCTCGTGCGCGAGGCGCAGGAGCAGAAGTCGCGTACCGAGGAGATGGCCGAGTGGGTCGGGCGCTACTACACGGTCGCGGTCATGATCGGGGCGGCGCTCATGCTGTTCATTCCGCCAGTGGTGCTGCACCACCCCTGGCCCGAGTCCCTGTACCGCGCCATGACGCTGCTCGTGGTCGCGTCGCCGTGCGCGCTCGTGATCGCGACGCCGGCGACGATCCTGTCGGCCATCGCCAACGCCGCGCGCAACGGCATCCTTTTCAAGGGCGGTCGCTTCATCGAGGTGCTGGGGCGCGTGCGCGCGATCGCGTTCGACAAGACGGGCACGCTCACGCACGGCCGCTTCGAGGTCACGGACGTCGTGGCGCTGCGGAACGGGAGCGCAGACCGGTTGCTGGCGCTCGCCGCCACCGCGGAGAAGCGCTCGCCGCACCCGCTCGCGCAGGCGGTCGTGCGTGCGGCCGAGGCGCGCGGGCTCTCGTTCGCGCCCGCCGAGCAGATGGTGAACCACCTCGGCAAGGGCCTCGTCGCGACGCACAACGGCTCCACGATCGAGGTCGGCACCGCAGAGCTGTTCGAATCGCTGGGCCTCGCGCCGCCACCCGAGGCGCTCGTGCACGTGAACGCGTTCGCGGAGGACGCCAAGACGGCGATGATCGTCCGCTGCGACGACGCGTGGGGGGTGATCGCGGCCGCCGACCAGGTCCGCCCCACGTCCGCGGACACGGTGCGCGCGCTGCGCGCGCTCGGCGTGACGCGGCTCGCGGTCCTGTCGGGTGACAACGAGCAGACGGTGCACGCGATCGCGCGGCGCACGGGCGTCGACGAGCAGCACGGGCGCCTGCTGCCCGAGGACAAGGTGCGCGTGATCGCGGGCCTGGAGCAGGCGCACGGCACGGTCGCGATGATCGGCGACGGCGTCAACGACGCGCCGGCGCTGGCCCGCGCGAGCGTGGGCATCGCCATGGGCGGCATCGGCAGCGACGCGGCCATGGAGAGCGCCGACATCGTGCTCATGGCGGACGACCTCACGGCGCTGCCCTACGCGCTGCGCCTGGCGCAGCGTGCGAACCGCGTCGTCGCGCAGAACCTCGTGATCGCGACCGGCGTGATGCTCGCGCTCGTGACCTGGGTGTTCGCGGGCCGGTACCTGCCGATGGGCCCGCTCAAGCTGCCGATGGCGGTCTCCGGCCACGAGGGCAGCACGGTGGTCGTGATCCTGAACGGCCTGCGCCTCCTGGCCGGCCGCAGGACGTAGCGCGCGTCAGCGCGCCGTCACCACGACGTTGTCGTAGTACACCGTGCACTGCCCGCCGCCGCCGGTGTACGCCGCGAGCGCGATGCGGCCCTCGTGCACCCGGCCCTGCTCGCGATCGAGCCGCAGGTCGCCGTTGACCCACACGCGCAGCCGATCGCCGACGACCTCGATGCGCACGTGATTCCACGCGGCGTCCGCCGTGATCGCGCGGGCCTTGCCCAGCGGCCACTCGCGCACGTAGGCGACGACGTCCTGGTACGCGCCGCCGCGCACGTCGATGCCGACGCCCGCCCCCTCGCCGGCGCGCACGACGGCGCCCTTGTCGACGCCACGCATCATGCAGACGTCGAAGTCGAGCGCGTAGTTCGTCCACGTCGAGTCGCCGGCCCACGCGAGCGAGCGGAGCTGACGCTGATCGGGCAGGTCGGCGCGCAGCGTGCCGCGGCGGATGCTCCACACGCCGGGGCGGTCGGGGTGCCACGCGCCGAGCCCGTGCGAGAAATCGTCGGCGAACAGCACGCCGCGCGCCGGGAGCTCGAGCCGGGGCGGGGGCGGCGGGCTCGCGTCGCGCAGCATGTCCATCGCCCCACCGCAGAGCAGTGGCGCGCCCAGGATCGCCAGCCATCCGTAACGGCGCATGCGCATGTCGGCATCCCTCGTCGGACGCCGGGCGCCGGGGAGCGCCCCGCCCCTCGTCGCCCTGCCGGAAGCCTCCGCGTCCCCGGCTCCCCGCGGCCACCGGGAGTCATCGGCGGTCCCGGTCAGAATCTCCAGCTCAGCCCGGCCTGGACCTGGCGCGCCTGTCCGCTCGCGCCCCCGTGATCATGCTCCCAACCGCCGCTCAGGTACCAGCGGCGGCCCAGCGTGAGGTCCACGTCCACGCTCTGCCAGAGCTCGCGGTCGTCGAGCCCGAGCGAGACCGACGTCGTGCGGCGCACGCCGCCCGCGGCCTCGACGTGGGACAGGGGCCAGGGATCGATGCCGAGGCTGCCGGACTCGAGCTCGCTCGTGACCGTGGCGCCGTCGTAGCGCGACGCGCGCCCGCGCAGCGCCAGGTTGCGCGGGCCGACGCGGAACGCCTCCACGCTGCCGCTCCACGACTGCGAGCGCCCGGCGCCGGCGGTGCTGCGCAGCTCGCCGAAGACGCGCAGGTGGCCGAGCGCGGTCGCGTCGCCGCCCACCCATGCGCCCTGCCGGTAGGCATCGTCGAACTGCGTCTCGGGCGTCAGCCGGTCCCGATAGAGGCGGACGTTGCGGCGGTTGTCGTAGCCCGCGTTCAGGCCGGCCCAGCGCGTGAGCGCCACGCGCGTCATCGCGAACGTGTTCGTTGGCGAGAGCGCCGGCTCGCCGAGCTGGCGCTTCCAGCCGCGGTTGACGTCCACCTCCTGCGTGACCGAGGTCGTCAGGCCCGGCGAGAACCAGTTGCCCTGCGCGAACAGGAAGTCGCGGTTGGGCTGCCCGCGCTCCTGCGAGGTCACGCCGCCGAGCGCCACGGCGTAGTTGCGCGCCGAGCGCGGCGGCTGGTGCCACTCGACGAACGCCCCGCTCTGCACGATGTCGGAGGAGAAGTCGTAGCGCAGGGGATCGGGCTGCGTGCCGCTGAACAGCCCGAACGAGCGCCGGTCGGTGCCGGTCCGCAGCAGCACGCCGTCGAACAGGTTGATCGAGGCGAGCGTCGGCGAGCTCTGGCGGCCGATCACGAGACCGTGGTGGCCGTCGAGCGAGCGCAGGGTGAGCGTGGCGCGGTAGACGCGGCCGACCTCGTCCGTGCGCTCGGAGGAGCCGAGGAAGTCGCGGATCGTGCGCCGGCTGCGCATGTCGATCGAGACGTCGACGTGTCCCGCGCCCGTGTCGGCGCCGTCGAGCCGCAGGTCGAGCGCGGGCTGCTGGAAGCGCCCGCCCGCGGACACGACCGAGAGCCACCGCGCGCCGATGCGGCCGCGCAGCCGGCCGCGCCGCGCCGCGCCGCGCGCGGGG
>JBAIWU010000594.1:0-4851 GCA_037917155.1 Candidatus Eiseniibacteriota bacterium | reverse complement strand
CAGGGGGAGAAGGAGACGGTCCGTTGAAGGGACGCAACCAGCGGACCATCGAGCGCTCGGTATCGATCGAAGGCGTCGGGCTGCACACGGGCGAGCGGGGCGTCATGACGTTCCTCCCCGCGCCGGTCGACCACGGCGTGCGGTTCGTGCGCATCGACCTCGAGGGGCAGCCGGAGGTGCTCGTGCGCCCCGAGAACGCGCACTTCGATCCGGGCGCCGGGCGTCGCACGATCCTGCAGCAGGAGGGCGTGCAGATCCACACGATGGAGCACGTCCTGTCGGCCATCGCGGGCCTGCAGATCGACAACCTGCGCATCGAGGTCAGCTCGATGGAGGTGCCGGAGGGCCACGACGGCAGCGCGGCGCCGATCGCGCGCGCGCTCATGGACGCCGGCATCGTCGAGCAGGGCAAGCCGGTCCGGCACATCAAGGTCACACGCCCCGTCCACTGGCGGCACGACGGCGTCGAGCTCTCGGCCGTGCCGTACACGGGTTTCCGGCTCACGTTCACCATCGACTACGACCATCCCCTCATCGGCACGCAGACGCTCTCGTACGAGATCGATCCCGCGACCTACCTCGAGCAGATCGCGCCGGCGCGCACGTTCGTGCTCGAGCGCGACCTGGAGCAGCTCCGCAAGGCCGGCTGGATCAAGGGCGGCCGCCTCGAGAGCGCCGTGGTCGTGGGCCGCGACCGCATCCTCAACGAGGAGCCGCTGCGCTTCCCCGACGAGTTCGTCCGGCACAAGCTGCTCGACCTGCTCGGCGACCTGTTCATCCTGGGCGGCCCGCTGCTGGGCCACGTCACCGCGAAGCGCTCGGGCCATCACGGCCACGTCGAGTTCGTGAAGCGGCTCAAGGAGACGCTGCCCCTGCCGGGGCGGCGGCCGGGCGGCCCGCCCGACGAGTGGGACATCACCGCCGTCATGGACATCCTGCCGCACCGGTATCCCTTCCTGCTGGTCGACCGCATCACGTCGATCGAGGAGGGCCGTTCCATCGAGGGCTTCAAGAACGTCACGATCAACGAGCCGTTCTTCGCGGGGCACTTCCCCGGGCACCCGATCATGCCGGCGGTGCTCATCGTCGAGGCGATGGCGCAGGTGGGCGGGCTGCTGCTGCTCAACTCGGTCGACAGCCCCCACAACAAGCTCATGTACTTCATGGGCATCGACAACGCGCGCGTCCGCCGGCCGGTGACGCCGGGGGACCGCGTCGTGTTCAAGCTGGCGCTGCTCAAACTCAAGGGGCGCACCGCGCGGATGCGCGGCGAGGCGCTCGTCGACGACCAGCTCGTGGCGGAAGCGGAGCTCATGGCCACGGTCGTCGACCGGCGGCCGGCGTGAGCGCGCAGGTCCACCCGGGGGCGTTCGTCGATCCGCGCGCGCGCCTGGGCGCCGGCGTCGTCGTCGGGCCGGGCGCGGTCGTCGGTCCCGACGTGACCGTGGGCGACCGCACCCGCATCGACTCGCACGTGCTGCTCGCGGGCTGGACGACGATCGGCGCGGACTGCCACATCCACCACGGCGCCGTCCTCGGGACGCCGCCGCAGGACCTCAAGTACGCGGGGGATGAGCCGTCCTACCTCGTCGTCGGCGACCGCACCGTCTGCCGCGAGTACATGACCGCGAACCTCGCCACCGAGCCCGGCTTCACGACGCGTATCGGGAGCGACTGCCTGCTCATGGCGTACTCGCACGTCGCGCACAACTGCCAGCTCGGCGACCACGTCATCCTCGCGAACTCGGTGCAGATGGCCGGCTACGTCGTCGTGGACGACTGGGCCATCGTGGGCGGAGGCACGGTCGTTCACCAGTTCGTCCGCATCGGCCGGCACTCGATGATCGGCGGCGGATCGCGCATCCCGCAGGACGTCGCGCCGTTCGTGAAGACGGCCGGCAGCCCGCCGCGCAACGCGGGCATCAACAGCATCGGGCTCGAGCGCCGCGGCGTGCCGGCGCCGACCCGCGAGGCGATCGAGCGCGCCTACCGCATCTTCTTCCGCGACGGGCTGACGTCCGCCCGCGCGGTGGAGGAGATCCGCGCCCGGATGCCGGGCGTGCCCGAGGTGGAGCACTTCGCGCGTTTCTGCGAGACCTCGGTGCGCGGCATCTCGCGCTAGCCGCCGAAGGAGGTCGTCGTGGAGCCGGTCCGCTGTGGCGTGTGGGGCGTCGGGGTCTGGGGCGAGAAGCATGCCCGCGTCTACGGCGCGCTCCCTGAAGCGAGGCTCGTCGGCGTGCACGACCGCTCGCCCGAGCGGGCGCGCGCCGTCGCGCAGCAGTACGGCACGCGCGCGTTCGAGTCGCCCGAGGCGCTGCTGCGCGAGTGCGAGGCGGTCTCGGTCGCGACGCCCACCGTCGCGCACCGCGCCGCCGCGGAGCAGGCGCTGGCCGCCGGCTGCCACGTGCTCGTCGAGAAGCCCATGGCCGTCACGGTGGACGAGGCGGACGCGATGGTCGCGGCCGCCTCGCGCGCCGATCGCACGCTGCAGGTGGGCCAGGTCGAGCGGTTCAACCCCGCACTGCTGGCGGCGGCCCCGTTCGTGCGGGAGCCGAAGTTCATCGAGGGCCACCGCATGGCGGCGTTCCAGCCACGCTCGCTCGACATCGACGTCGTGGGCGACCTGATGATCCACGACATCGACGCGGTCCTGCACCTGACCGGCCGCACGCCGGTGCAGGTCTCGGCGGTCGGCGTCGCCGTGCTCTCGAGCAACGAGGACATCGCGAACGCGCGGCTCGAGTTCGAGGACGGCTGCGTCGCGAACCTCACCGCGAGCCGCGTGTCGGTCGAGCGGCTGCGGCGGCTGCGCTTCTTCCAGGGCAACGCCTACGTGTCGGTCGACCTGTTCGAGAAGTCCGGCGAGGCGTTCGTGATCAAGGACCCGGGCTCGTTCCGGCCCGGGCACGCGGACCCGTTCGCGCTGCTGGCCGGCATCCAGCGCACGAAGCTCGACGTGGGGCCCGGCGAACCCCTGGCGCTCGAGCTGCAGGCCTTCCTGCGCTCGCTGCGCGGGCAGGGCCCCGGCGCCGCGTCGGCGCGGGCCGGACGCGACGCGCTCGACGTGGCGGAGGCGGTGCGCGAGGCCATGCGGCGCAGGGCGCTGCAGTGGACGGCGCGCTGAGTCCGACGGCCGCGGGGGGCGACGGTCCGCGGCGCGTGATCGTGGTCGCGGGCGAGCCCTCGGGCGACCTGCACGCGGCGCGGCTGGTGCGCGCGCTGCGGGCGCTGGGCCCGGTCGAGGTCCGCGGCATCGCCGGACCGCGCATGCGCGCCGAGGGCGTCACGGCGCTCGTCGCGCAGGAGGACCTCGCGGTGATCGGTTTCAGCGGCATCCTGTCTCGGCTGCCGGCGCTCTTCGCCGCGCGGGACCGCGTCCTGCGCGAGCTGGGCGCGTTCCGGCCGCACGCGGTCGTGCTCGTCGACTACCCGGGCTTCAACCTGAGGCTGGGGCCGCTCGTGCACCGGGCGGGCTCGCGGGTCTTCTACTACATCGGCCCGCAGGTGTGGGCGTGGCACCCCGAGCGCGCCGCGCGCATGGCGCCCTGGGTGGACCGGCTCGCGGTCGTGTTCCCGTTCGAGGAGCCGATCTTCCGCGACGCCGGCGTTCCCACCACGTTCGTGGGACACCCGCTGCTCGACGAGCTCGAGCCGGAGGTGGACGAGGCGGCGCTGCGCGCCGAGGTCGGCGCGGCGCCCGGCGCGCCGCTCGTGGGGCTGCTGCCCGGCAGCCGGCGCGGCGAGCTCGCGCACCACGCGGCGACGATGCTCGAGGCCGCGCGGCGCGTGCGCGCGGCGCAGCCCGAGGCGCACCCGGTGCTGGCGCTCGCCGAGGGGCTGCCCGAGGACGCGCTGCCGGCGGGCGCGCGAGACGCCGCGAGCATCGTGCGCGGCCGCACGCGCGCCGTGCAGGCGTACGCCGCGTGCTGCGCCGTCGCGTCGGGCACGGCGACGCTCGAGACCGCGCTGTTCGGCACGCCGCTCGTGGTCTGCTACCGCGTCAACCGGCTCAACTACGCGATCGCGCGCCGGCTCGTGACGCTCACGCACATCGGCCTGCCCAACATCGTCGCGGGGCGCGAGGTGGCGCCGGAGCTGATCCAGGGCGCGTTCACGGCGCCGGCGCTCGCGGAACGGCTCGCGGGCTGGCTCGCGGACCCGGCCGAGCGCGCGGCGCGGCGCGAAGGCCTCGCGGTCGTGCGCGAGCGGCTCGGCGGCCCGGGCGCGTCGGCGCGCGCGGCGCGCGCGCTGTGGGAGGTGCTGGCGTGAGCCGCGGCGGCTACCCGTGGTGGCTGGAGCCGGCCGCGTTCCTCGGCGCGTGGTTCGTGCGCCTGCTCGGGATGACGTGGCGGACCGAGGTCGTCCGGGCGCCCGAGTACGTGGCCGCCGTCGCGGCCGGCGAGCGGTTCGTGTACGCGTTCTGGCACGCGCGGCTGCTGCCGCTCGCGTGGACGCGGCGCGGCGAGGGCATCACGGTGCTCGTGAGCCGGCACCGCGACGGGCAGCTCATCACGCGCATCATCGAGCACCTCGGCTTCACGACCGCGCGCGGCTCGAGCACCCGCGGCGGGGAGGCGGGCGTGCGCGCGCTGCTCGCGATGGGGGCGGCCGGGCACGACGTCGCGATCACGCCCGACGGCCCGCGCGGGCCCGCGGAGCAGCTCAAGGAGGGGCTCGGCTACGTCGCGTCGCGGCTCGAGCGCCGGGTGGTGCTGATCGCGACGGCGTCCCCGGACGCGTGGGTGGCCCGCTCCTGGGACCGCTTCCGCGTGCCGCGGCCGTTCGCGCGCGTGCGCATCGCGTACGCCGCGCCGCTCGCCGTGGGCGAGGGCGAGGAGCCGGCGCGGGAGG
>JBAIWU010000593.1:0-5379 GCA_037917155.1 Candidatus Eiseniibacteriota bacterium | reverse complement strand
CGCGTTCGTTCAGGGCTTCGCGGGCGCGGGCGTGGCCGATCCCGTCGCGGGCGGCTTGATGCCGCTGAAGTCCACCTTCGGCGCCGCCTTCGCCGCTTCGGGCACGGGGTAGAACTCCGCGGGCGCGAAGTGGAACGCGCCGGCGAAGAGGTTCATGGGGAAGCTCAGCACGAGCGAGTTGAAGTCCTTCACCGTGTCGTTGTAGCGCATGCGCTCCGTGGCGAGCCGGTTCTCGGTGCCCTCGAGCTGGTCCATCAGCTGCAGGAACGCCTCCTGGCTCCTCAGCTGCGGGTAGTTCTCGACCACGACGAGCAGCCGGCCGATCGCACCGTCCATGCCCTGCGCCGCGGCGATCGACTGCTGCGGCGTCTTCGCGCCGGCCATCGCGGCGCGCGCGTTCGCGATCTCGCCGAACACGGCCTGGTCCTGCCCGGCCGAGCCCTTCACGGTCTCGACGAGGTTACCGATCAGGTCGTTGCGCCGCTGGAGCTGGTTGCTGACCTGGTTCCACTTGTTGTCCACCTCGACCTTGCCGCGCACGAGCCGGTTGTAGCTGCCCGCCACGCAGCCGCCCAGGCCCAGCAGCACGATCACGACGAGGATGAGCCCGATCACGCCTGCCTTCATCGCATGGTCTCCTTTCGACACGCGGGCCGCGTCCGCGCGGCCGCCCGAATCACCAGCTTGCGCCGCCGCCGCCGCCGCCGCTGCCGCCCCCTCCGAAGCCTCCGAATCCTCCGCCCCCCCCGCCCCCGCCGAAGCCCCCGCCCCAGCCGCCGAAGCCGCCGCCGATCCACGGCCCGGGGCCGCCGAAGAATCCCCGGCGGCCGCCGGCGATCCGTCCGAACACCGACGAGATGAGGATGAACAGGATGAGCGCGAGCAGCAGCGGTGGGATGCCGCCGCGCTCGCGGCCGGGCGCCCCGTCGTAGCGCAGCACGTCGCCGGTCCACTCGAGCGTGACGCCCTTCGCCGCGGCGATGCGCTGCGCGGCGGCGATCACCGCGGCGGTGACGCCGTCGTCGTAGTCGCCGGCGCGGAAGCGCGGCGCCACGACCTCGCGCAGCGTGCGCCCCTCCCAGCCGTCGGGCAGCGTGCCCTCGAGCCCGTAGCCCGTCTCGAACACAAGCCGGCGCTCGCGCATCGCCACGAGCAGCAGCAGGCCCTCGTCGCTGCCCTTGCGGCCGATGCCCCACGCCTTGAAGACGCGCACCTTGTACGCGTCCGGCTCGTCGGCGCCGGTGCTGTCCACCGTGAGCACGGCGAACTGCGCGCCCGTGCGGCGCTCGAGCTGGTCGAGGTAGCTCTCGAGCTGGGCGCGCCGCGTCTCGCCGAGGATCCCCGCGTCGTCGGTGACGTAGCCCCGCGCGGCCGGGACGGGCGTCTCGCCCTCCGCGGCGCGCGCGGGCCCGGCGAGCCCGAGGACGGCCGCGACGGCGACGGCGGCCAGCACCCGGCGCGCCCTCGCGCGCCGGCGGCTCATGGAACGCGCAGTCCGTCGATCGCGCGCGTCAGGCGCTCGATCTCCACGAGGAACTTGCGGTAGCGCTCGCGCGACTGCGCCGCGTCGGGACGCCGCGCCGAGTAGCGCACGAGGTACGCGCCGAGCAGCGCGCCCGCGTCGAGCTGGTAGAGCGTCGCGACGCGCTCGATGACGCGCTCGGTGCTCGCGGGCGGGGTCTCGCCGCGCAGGCGCAGCAGCGTGCGGAAGAGCGTGTGGAAGCCGCTCGTCATCCGCGCCAGCACCTCGGCGAGGCGCTCGGGCTTCCTGGCCGACGCGAGGTACTCGTGGCGCAGCCGCAGGTGCTTCGCGCGCAGCTCGTGCTCGCACTGCAGGCGCAGGTACGTGCGCGGCACGTCGAGCCCCTCGAGCACGTCCTCGCCCTCGAGCAGCAGGTGGCGCTCGATGACGTCGAGCCACTCGATCGGGAACACGTCGAGCGAGGCCTTGACCTGCTCGTGCGTCATGTAGAGCGGATCGATGCGCGGCAGCTTGCGCGACTCGGGCGCGGCCGCCGCGATGCGGTCGAGCACGTCGGGATCGAGCGCGCGCGCGACGACGAGCAGGTTGACGTGCGAGTGCTTCGGGTCGAAGCCGTGCGTGAGCGCGCTGCCGGTGATGTAGGCCGAGAGGAACCCCGGGCCGAGGGCGGTGCGCACCGGGGCGAGCCAGCGGCGCGCGGCCTCGAGCAGGTCCGTGGACGGCTCGATGCGGGAAACGTCGTGGTGCATGGCCGCGACGATAGAGGAACGCGCGGGCCGGTCAAGCGCACCCGGTCCGGGCACCGGCGCGGCGTCCGCGGGGCGGCCCGAATTTGACCCTCCGCGGGGCCGCCCGTACCGTCGAACCCGTCACGCCACGCCGGGGGACGCGCGCCTTCCATCGGTGCTCCCCGCGCCCGCGAGCCCCCAGACCCCATCGGCACAGGAGCGGGACCGACGAGGCCCGTACCGCATTGCTCAACGACTTCAGCATCCACGTCGCGACGGTGAACGGCTCCGGCAGCCAGACGGCGAACAACGTCCTGCTGCGCGCCATCCTCCAGATGGGCATTCCCGTGAGCGGCAAGAACCTCTTCCCGTCGAACATCGCGGGGCTGCCGACCTGGTTCACCATCCGGGTCAGCGAGGCCGGCTACGTCGCGCGACGCGCGCGCAACGACGTGCTCGTGGTCATGAACCCGGAGACCGCGGCCGAGGACGTGCGCGCGATGCCGCCGGGCTCGGCGATCGTGCTCAACGACGCGATCAAGGTGCCCGACCTTCCCGAGGACCGCGTCGTCTACCGCGTGCCCATGGCGAAGCTGATGGAGCCCATCACGACCGACGTCAAGCTCCGCCGGCTGGTCGTCAACATGGTCTACGTCGGCGTCGTCGCGCAGCTGCTCGGGATCGAGCTGCCCGAGGTCGAGCGCGCCCTGCAGGCGCAGCTCGGCCGCAAGCCCAAGGCGCTCGCGCTCAACCAGGCCGCGGTGCAGGCCGGCGCGGCGTACGCCGCCGAGCACCTGCCCAAGCGCGACCCGTTCCGCGTCGAGCGGCGCGACCTCACCGCGGGCCGGATCCTGATCGACGGCAACGCGGCCGCGGCGCTTGGCGCGATGTTCGGCGGCGTCACGGTCGTGAGCTGGTACCCGATCACCCCGTCGACGTCGCTCATCGAGTCGCTCGCGGGCGACCTCGACCGGCACCGCCGCGACCCGGCGACGGGCAGGGCCACGTACGCGGTGATCCAGGCCGAGGACGAGATCGCGGCGATCGGCATGGTGCTCTCGGCGAGCTGGGCGGGCGCGCGCGCGATGACCGCGACGTCCGGCCCGGGCATCTCGCTCATGGGTGAGTTCTTCGGCTTCGGCTACTACGCCGAGATCCCCGCCGTCGTGTGGGACGTGCAGCGCGTCGGGCCGAGCACGGGCCTGCCCACCCGCACGGCGCAGGGCGACCTGTCCTTCGTGCACTCGATCTCGCACGGCGACACCCGGTTCCCGGTGCTGCTGCCGGGCTCGGTGAAGGAATGCTTCGAGTTCGGCCACCGCGCGTTCGACCTCGCGGAGCGGCTGCAGTGCCCGCTGTTCGTGCTGAGCGACCTCGACCTCGGCATGAACAACTGGATGAGCGAGCCGTTCGACTACCCGGAGGCGCGCTGGGACCGCGGCAAGGTGCTCGGCGACGCGGAGCTCGAGCGAATCGCCACGTTCGAGCGCTATGCCGACCCGGACGGCGACGGCATCCCGTACCGCACCGTGCCCGGCACCCGGAACTGGAAGGGCGCGTACTTCACCCGCGGCTCGGGCCACGACACCGCGGCGCGCTACACGGAGAGCCCGGCGGCGTACGTCGAGGTGCTCGACCGGCTCAAGCGCAAGCTCGAGACGGCGCGCGCGCTCATGCCCGGCCCGGTCGTCGAGACCGTCCCGGCCGCGGAGCTGGGGCTCGTCGCGTACGGCTCGTCGCACTGGGCGATGCTCGAGGCGCGCGACGCGCTGGCCGCGGCCGGCGTGAAGACCTCGTACCTGCGGGTCCGCGCGCTGCCGCTCGCCGCGCAGGTGCACGACTTCGTGCGGCGCCACGAGCGCGTCGTCGTCGTCGAGCAGAACCGGGACGGCCAGCTGCTCGAGCTGCTGCGGGCCGAGGTGCCGGACCGCGCCGACCGGCTGCGGTCGGTGCTGCACTACGACGGGCTGCCGCTCGACGCGCAGAGCGTGGTCGACGGCGTGCTCGCGCTCGAGCGCGAGGCCGCGACGGAGGGAGCGAACCGATGAGCGATACGATCACGCCGCCCGCGGGCCAGCCCGTCAACCGCATCGGCCTGACGCGCGCCGACTACGATGGCAGCAAGACGACGCTCTGCCCGGGCTGCGGCCACAACGCCATCACCGGCGGCATCATCCAGGCCGCGTGGGAGGCCGGGCTCGAGCCGCACGAGGTCGCGAAGCTCTCGGGCATCGGCTGCTCGAGCAAGACGCCCGCGTACTTCCTCGGCCACTCGCACGGCTTCAACTCGGTGCACGGCCGCATGCCCAGCATCGCGACGGGCGCGCACGCGGCGAACCGCGAGCTGACGCTGATCGGCGTCTCGGGCGACGGCGACACCGCGAGCATCGGCATCGGCCAGTTCGTGCACCTCGTCCGGCGCAACGTGCCGGTCGTCTACATCGTCGAGAACAACGGCGTCTACGGGCTCACGAAGGGCCAGTTCAGCGCCACGGCGGACGTCGGCAGCACGCGCAAGAGCGGCGAGGCGAACCGACTCAACCCGCTCGACCTGTGCGCGTTCGCGCTCGAGCTCGGCTGCGGCTTCGTGGCGCGCTCGTTCTCGGGCGACCAGAAGCAGCTCCGCCCGCTGCTCAAGGCGGCGTTCGCGCACCGGGGCACCGCGGTGATCGACGTCATCAGCCCGTGCGTGACGTTCGCCGACCACCCCGGCTCGACCAAGTCGTACGCGGCGGTGAAGGAGCACGACGCGCCGCTGCACGACATCGAGTTCGTGCCGTACTTCGAGGACATCACCGTCGACTACGAGCCGGGCAGCACGCACGACGTGACGATGCCCGACGGCTCGCACATCCTGCTCAAGAAGGTGCAGACGGACCACGACCCCACCGACCTCGAGCAGGCGTGGGCCGCGATCCACGAGGCGCGGCGCGAGCAGAAGCTCATCACCGGCCTGCTCTACGTGAACCCGGCGACGCGCCCGTTCGCGGCGGAGCACGCCATGGTCGAGGAGCCGCTCGCGTCGCTGCCGCTCGAGCGCGTGCGCCCGGCGAAGGCCGTGCTCGACGAGATCATGCGCGCGTACGTCGAGGGTAGCGTGCCCGGGGCCGCGGGGGGCGGATGAGCCCGGCCCGCGGGCGCGCCGCGCGCCCGCTCGCGCCGCGGGCG
>JBAIWU010000592.1:0-10951 GCA_037917155.1 Candidatus Eiseniibacteriota bacterium | reverse complement strand
CGATGTGGATCGTGGCGGTCTCCGAGACCGGGCGCGTGCCGGTCGACAACCCGGTCACCCACCTCGAGCTCACGATGATCCACGAGGGCATGCTGCTCGACGTCTCCGGGCGCCACCTCGCGATGCTCGAGTGGGCCGCCGCGGTGCGCCAGGCGGTGCTGCTCACGCTGGTCGTCAACCTGGTCCTGCCTTGGGGCATCGCGCTCGAGGCCGGCACGACGTTCGGGGGCATGTCCGCGAGCCGGCGCCTCGCGCTCTCGGCGCTGGCCGAGCCGGCGCTCCTGCTGGCCCTGCTCACGCTCGCGATCGCCGCGCGCAGCACGGACCTCGCGCGCATCGCCGCGGCCGTGCTCGCCGCGCCGCACGCGTGGATCTCGCCCTCGCACCTGCTCGCGCTCGGCGCGACGTGGATCGTCGTCGTCTCGGAGACCGGGCGCATGCCCGTGGACGACCCGGCCACCCGTCTCGAGCCGACCATGATCCACGGGGGCGTCGTGCTCGACGCCTCGGGGCACCACCTCGCGCTGCTCGAGTGGGCCGCGGACGTGCGCCAGCTCCTGCTGCTCACGCTCGTCGCGAGCCTGTTCCTGCCGTGGGGCATCGCCACCTCGCTGGAGCCGGCCGCGCTCGCCTTCGGGCTGCTCGCGTGGCTGGGCAAGCTCCTCCTGTTCGCGGTGGTCGTCGCGGTGACCGAGTCCGTCACGGCGAGGATGCGCCTGTTCCGCGTGCCCGAGTTCGTGGGCATGGCGTTCCTGCTCGCGCTGCTCGCACTCACCTCGGACTCGCTCCTGCGATGAACCCGCTCCCGCCCGAATGGCTGCCGCGCAGCAACGCGGTGAACCTGCTCGCCGGGGCGTTCCTGCTGAGCGCGCTGTACGCGGCGGCGCAGCGCCGCGCGCTCTCGGCCGTGGCCGCGTACCGCCTCAACTCGGTCGCGCTCGGGCTCATCGCGCTGGTCGTGGCGTTCGCGACGGGTTCGCGCCAGGTCGCGCTCGCCGCGCTGCTCATCGCCGCCATCAAGGCGATCGTCCTCCCGGCGCTGCTCGCGCGCCGGGTCCGGCGCGGCCGTGGCGCCGCGACCTCGGAGCCGCGCACCGGCGTGCCCGCGGGCATGCTCGCCTGCGTCGCGCTCGCCGTGGTCGGGTTCGGCCGGGCGCGCGCGCTGCTCGGGCCCGGGCTCGACATCCTCGCCTCGTGCCTGCCCGTGTCCCTCGCCGGCACGCTCGTGGGCCTGTTCGTCATGGTGAGCCGGCGCGAGGCCGTCATGCAGGTCGTCGGGCTCGTGCTCGTCGAGAACGCCATCTTCCTCGCGGCCGTCTCGCTCGCGTACGGGATGCCGCTCCTCGCCGGGATCGGCGTGCTGCTCGACCTGATCGTGGGAGTCGTGCTGTACGGCCCGTTCGCCGGGCGGATCGAGGCCACGCACGGCGACACGGGCACGTCACGCCTCACGGACCCGAGGGGCTGAGCGCATGGCCTGGATCCTCCCCATCCCGCTCGTCGCCGCGATCGGTGCGCTCGCCTGCCTGTGGCTCGGGGCCTCGCGCTGGACCGCGCGCACGCTGCTGGCGGCCACCGCGCTCGCGTTCGCGCTCTCGCTCGCGCTGGCGGGCCGCGTGCTCTCCGTCGGCCCCGTGCGCGCGGCCGACGGCTGGCTGCAGGCCGACGCACTCTCGGCGCTCGTGGCCGCGATCGTGTCGGGCATCGCGCTCGCGTGCGCAGCCTACGGGGTCCACTACATGGCGGCGGTCGGGTCGCACGAGCGAGCCGAGGCCCGCTGGCCAGCCGGGCGTCACGAGGCGCTGCTGCTGCTGCTGCTCGCGTGCATACTGCTGTCGGCGCTCGCGGACAGCCTCGGCCTGCTCTGGATCGCGATCGAGGGCGCGACGCTCGCGTCCGCGCTGCTCGTGGGCGTCCATCGCCGCCCGGGCGCGGTCGAGGCGGGCTGGAAGTACCTGCTCCTTTCCTCGGTGGGCGCCACGCTCGCGCTGTTCGCCACCGTGGCGCTCTTCCATTCCGCGGTGCACGTGTTCGGCGAGGGCCCCGCCGGCCTGCGCTGGACGGCGCTGCGCGGCGCGGCCGGGCGGCTCGATCCGCGGTTCGTGAAGCTCGCGTTCCTGTTCGCGATCGCGGGCTACGGCGCCACGGCGGGCCTCGCGCCCATCCACTCGTGGCTGCCCGACGCCTGCACGCAGGCGCCCGCGCCGGTGGCCGCGCTCGTGTCAACCGGGCTGCTCGCCACGTCGCTCGCCGCGCTGCTGCGCTTCCACTCGGTCGCGATCGGGTGCGTGGGCCCCGGCTGGCCGAACGGGCTCATGACGCTCTTCGGCATCGCGTCCATGCTCGTGGCGGTGCCGTTCATGCTCGTCCAGGGCGAGTACCGGCGCCTGCTCGCGTACTCGAGCATCGAGCACGCGGGCTTCGTCACGCTGGCGGTCGGCCTGGGCTCGCCGCTCGCGGTGTTCGGCGGCCTGCTCCACCTCGTCGTGCAGTCGCTCGCGAGGGCGCTCGCGTTCCTCGTGGGCGGCACGCTGGGGCGCGCGCACGGATCGCGCCGCATGGACCACTGGGGCGGCGCGCTCGCGGCCAGCCCCGCCCTGGGCGCGCTGCTCGTGGGCGCCGGCCTGGGGCTCGCCGGCCTGCCGCCCGCGGGCACGTTCGTCTCGGAGTGGCTCGCGCTGACGGGCGGCTTCGGCGGGCCGCGCCTCGGCGCCGCGATCGTGGCGATCGCGGCGTTCGTCGTCGTCTTCGCCGGCCTCGCCTACCACTGGACGCGCATGGCGCTCGGACCGCCCCGAGCGCGCTTCGAGGACCGGCTGCCGGCGGCGTCGCGCCTGCCGCTGTGGATCCTGCTGGGGCTGCTCCTCCTGCTCGGCGCGTGGGTGCCCGCGCCCGTGCGTGCCCTGCTCGAGCAGGCCGCCAGGGTGGTGCTGCCGTGACCGGCGCGCCGGGCG
Source organism: Candidatus Eiseniibacteriota bacterium (assembly GCA_037917155.1). GTDB lineage: Bacteria > Eisenbacteria > RBG-16-71-46 > RBG-16-71-46 > RBG-16-71-46 > CAIXRL01. Next base: position 7,997 of record JBAIWU010000592.1, on the reverse strand, counting down.
GCGAGCTGTTCCCGCTCGATCGCGCGCTGCGCGGCATCCGCGAGCGCTTCGCCGACGCCGTGATCGATGCCGAGCGGACGAGCCTGCGCGAGCACTCGGTCGTGGTGCCCGCCGACCGCATGGCCGAGGTCGCGGGCGCGCTCGTCAACGAGTGGGGCGGCACGCTCATCGCGCTCTTCGGGCTCGACGAGCGCGCCAAGCACGGCCGCTTCCGCATCCACGCGATGGTCTCCATGGCGCCCGAGGACGCGATCGTCACGCTCGTCGGCGCGGTGCCCGAGGGAACGCCCGCGTACCGCGCCCTCACGCCGCTCGTGCCCGCGGCCCACTGGCTCGAGCGCGAGCTGCAGGACATGCTCGGCGTCACGCCCGTGGGACACCCCGACCCGCGGCCGCTCGTCGCGCACGCCGGCTGGCCGCGGGGCATGCACCCGCTGCGGCTCGACTTCGCGCCGCCGGCGGGCGTCGCGTGGCCGCCGCGCTTCGCGTTCGACCCGATCGAGGGCGACGGCGTGTTCGAGATCCCGGTCGGGCCCGTCCACGCCGGCGTGTCCGAGCCCGGCCACTTCCGCCTCTCCACCGTGGGCGAGGCGGTGCTCGGGTTCGAGGTGCGCCTCGGCTGGGCCTGGCGCGGGCTGGAACCGCTGGCCCAGGGCGCGTCCGTCACGCGCGGCCTCGAGCTGGCCGAGCGCCTGTGCGGCACGTGCGCGTTCTCGCACGCGCTCGCGTTCTGCCACGCCGCCGAGGAGCTCGCGGGCGTCGTCGTCCCGCCGCGCGCGCGCGCCCTGCGCTCGCTCGCGGCCGAGCTCGAGCGCATCGCCAGCCACCTCGGCGACATGGCCGGCATCCTCGGCGACGTCGCGCTGGTCGCGAGCGCGGCCGAGTTCACGCGCCTGCTCGAGGTCGTGCGGCAGCTCGCCGCACGGCTCTTCGGCCACCGGTTCCTGCGCGGGGTGTGCGTCCCCGGCGGCGTGCAGCGCGACCTCGACGACGCGCAGCAGCTCTGGCTGCGGCGCATGCTCGCCGAGCTGCGCACCGACGTGCCGCGCGCGGTCGAAGCGGCGACGGCCAACGCCGCCGTGATGGACCGCCTTCTCGGCACCGGGGTGCTCGCGCGCGAGGTGGCCGGGAACCTCGGCGTGTCCGGCGTCGCCGCCCGCGCGAGCGGCATCGCGCGCGACGGGCGCAAGGACCACCCGTTCGCGTTCTACCGCGACCTCGACGTCCAGGTCGTCACGCGCGGCGGCGGCGACGTGTTCGCGCGCTTCGAGCTGCGCGCCGACGAGATCCAACAGTCGCTCAACCTCGTCGACCAGCTCATCCTCCGCCTGCCCGGCGGCCCGCTCGCGCAGCACCTCGGCGAGCCGCCCGCCGGTCGCTGGGGGACCGGCGTGATCGAGTCCCCGCGCGGGCTGCACGTGCACTGGCTGCGCGCCGACGACCGCGGCGGCATCCGCGAATGGCGCGTGCGCTCCGCCTCGCACGCGGCCTGACCGGCGCTGGCGCTGTGCGTGCCGGGCAGCATCGTTCCCGACGTCCCGCTCATCCAGAGGAGCTTCAACCTCTGCCACGCGTGCACGGACAAGTGAGCGACCCGCCCGCCGGCCCGCCCGGATCCGCGAACGACCTCGCCGCCCGCCTGCGCGGCTTCGGCCCGGTCGGGCTCCTCGCGATCGTCGTCGTCCTCGCGGGCAACCTCGTCGTGCTGCCGGGGAGCGCGCTGCTCGTGCTCGCCTGGGCTCACCTCTCGCGGACGCCCTGGCGGTCCATCGGCTTCGTCCGCCCGCGGAGCTGGACCCGCACGGTCCTCGCCGGCGTCGTGTTCGGGGCGCTCTTCAAGCTCGCGATGAAGGCGCTCGTGATGCCGCTGCTCGGCGCGCCCCCGGTCAACGCGCGCTACCACTACCTGGCGCACGACACGGCCGCGCTGCCCGCCGTGCTCGTTGCGGTCGTCGTGGGCGCGGGCTTCGGCGAGGAGACCGTGTTCCGCGGGTTCTTCTTCGAGCGGCTCGGCCGGCTCCTCGGCGATGGCCCGCTCGCGCGCGCCGCCATCGTCCTCGTGACGGCCACGCTCTTCGGCGCCGCCCACTGGGCCGACCAGGGCCTGCCGGGCACGGAGCAGGCGCTGGGGACGGGGCTCGTGTTCGGCGGCATCTACGCGGTCCGCCGGGAGCTGCCGTTCGTGATGATCGCCCACGCCGCGTTCGACGTCATGGCCGTCGCGCTCATCCACTGGGACCTCGAGACGCGCGTCGCCCACTGGCTGTTCCACTGACCGCGGGCGGCGCCGGGCGGCGCGACGCGTCAGGGCCGCACGCCCGGCCGTGACGCGCCGTCGAGCCGCCCGAGCAGGCGCAGCAGGCCGTCGAGCACGGTGAGCGGGTGCGGCGGGCAGCCGGGGATCCAGAGGTCGACGGGAATGTCCGCGGGCACTCCGGCGCCGGCCTCGGGCGAGCCGCGGAACGGTCCGCCGTCGATCGCGCACGCGCCCACGGCGATCACGAGCCGCGGCTCGGGCACGGCGGCGAGCGTGTCGTGGACCGCCGAGCGCATGTTCACGTTCACCGTGCCGGTGACGACGATGCCGTCGGCGTGGCGGGGCGAGGCCACGAACTGGATGCCGAAGCGCGCCATGTCGAACACGACGTTGCCGAGCGCGACCAGCTCCGCCTCGCAGCCGTTGCAGCCGGCGGCCGAGACCTGCCGCAACCGCAGCGAGCGCCCGAACAGCGCGCGCGCCTTCGCGTCGAGCGCGCGCGCCAGCTCGACCTCGCCGGTCGGCGTGCGCAGGCCGTCCCGCCGGTGCGACGCCATGCGATGGTCGTTCGTGAACGTGATCGCCCCGTACGGGCAGGCCTCCGCCTCCTCGGGCGAGAACAGGCAGGCGCCCACGTCGAGGCCGCGCGCGCCGCCCTCCTCGATCTGCAGCAGACCCGACGGCATGCGCGCGGCGCACTGCGCGCAGCTCTCGCAGCGCCCCGCGTCGAGGCGCGGCCGGCCGCGGAAGCCGGGCGGCAGGCCGGCGTCGCCCTGCGGCCACGGCGAGGTGCGCAGGCCCTGCTGCCAGCGGGTGCGGAGGAAGCGCAGCATCAGAGGTCGTGCCCCGAGTAGGAGAGGTTGAAGCTCTTGTTGCAGAGCGGGAAGTCCGAGATCGCGTTGCCGGGCAGCGCCGCGGCGAGCCCGTGCCAGTTGTGGAACGAGGGATCGACCACCTTGTAGCGCCGCAGCGCGCCGGCGTCATCGGTGATCGCCACGTGCACGACCTCGCCGCGCCAGCCCTCGGTCATGGTGACGACGAGCTCGCCCGGGCGCAGCGCGCCGCACTCCACGCGCGCCTCGCCCCGTGGCAGCGCCGCGAGCTGCTCGAGCACGAAGTCGAGCGAGCGCTGCGCCTCGATCCAGCGCACGAGCACCCGCGCGAGCACGTCGCCCGCCCATGCGGTCGCGACCGGGATGTGCGCGAAGCGGTAGAGGCCGTACGGGTGGTCGTGGCGCACGTCGCGCGGCAGCTCGCACGCGCGCGCCGCCGGGCCCACAACGCCCAGCGCCACGGCGCGCTCGGGCGCGAGCACGCCGACGCCTTCGAGCCGCGTCTGCACCGTGGGGTTCTCGAGCATCATGTCGGCCACCGGCCGCAGCTCGTCGCGCAGGCGCTCGAGCCGGTCGCGGAGCTCGTCCGCGAGGGCGGCGCCGATGTCGAACCGCGCGCCCCCGGGCCGCGCGAGCCCGCGCCCGTAGCGGCTGCCGCTGATCGCCATGAGCATGTTGAGCGCCTCGCCGCGCATGCGCCCGAACCAGGCCGCGGCGGGCGTGAACGCGATGTCGCCCGCGATCGCGCCCAGGTCGCCGACGTGGTTCGCGATCCGCTCGAGCTCCAGCGCGATGCCGCGGATGGCCTGCGCGCGCGGCGTCTTGCGCGACCGCGCGAGCGCCTCGATCGCGCCGCAGAACGCGCCGCCGTGCGCGATCACGCTGTCGCCGGCGATCGACTCGGCGACCAGCATGGCGCGGTCCCGCGACGCGGTTTCGAGCAGGCGCTCGACGCCGCGGTGCTGGTAGCCGAGCATGATCTCGATGCCGAGGATCTCCTCGCCGTGCGCCTGGAAGCGGAAGTGCCCGGGCTCGATGATGCCGGCGTGCACGGGCCCCACGGCGACCTCGTGCACCTCCTCGCCCTCGACGCGCGAGAACGCGAACGTGCCGCGGTCGAAGAGCCCCGGCGGCACGGGCCCGGCGGCGTGGTCCGCCGGGTGCCGGCGCACGGGCTTGAGCGACGGGTGCCCCACCGGCGTCACGGCGCACTGCTCCGCGACCTCGCGCTCGAAGTGGTGCAGCGCCGGGCACGCGGGCGTGAGCGAGGGGTAGCGCCCCTCGATCCGCGCGCTGGTCGCGCCCAGCGCGCCCGCCGCGTCGTCCGCCAGCACGGCGAGCAGCCGCAGCTGCCCGGCCTCGGGCAGGCCGAAGAACGCGACGACGCGCGCGCCCGCGCCGACGGCGTCGGTCACGGTGGCGCGGAACGCGTCGACCGGCTCCACGGGCACGGCCGCGAACGGGATCGCCCGCCGGTTGCGCAGGCCCTGCTCGAAGAGCCCGGTCACGGAGCGGCGCCCCCCAGCGCGCCGGCCGCCTGCGCGAGCACGGCGCGCAACGGCCCGGGCAGCGCGAGGCCCATCATCAGCACGAGCGCCGCGAGCACGACGGGGCCCACGACCCGCGCGAAGGGCTCGCGGAGACGGGGCGCGTCCGCCGGGGCGTCGCTGACGACCATCCGCAGGATCATGCGCCCCATCGAGACGAAGATGATCGCGAGCAGCGCGACCATGACGATCGCCAGCCAGCCGTAGCCGGCGCGGGCGACGCCGCCCAAAATCGCGAACTCGCTCGGGAACATCCCGAACGGCGGCGAGCCCGTGACGGCGAAGAGGCCGCAGAACAGCAGCACCGCCGTCCACGGCGCGCGGCGCGCGAGCCCGCTCGCGGCCGCCGCCTCCGAGGTGCCGGTGAGCAGCACGACGTTACCCGCCGCGAGGAACAGCGCGCCCTTGATGAGCCCGTTGTTGACCAGGTGCAGGGCGGCGCCCCACGAGCCGACGCCGCCGACGGCGAGCGCGATCGCGAGCAGCCCCATGTGCTCGATGCTCGAGTACGCGAACAGGCGCTTGAGGTCGCTCTGCCCGATCATGAACCCGGCGCTGATGACGAGCGAGGCCAGCCCCAGCGCGAGCAGCGCCGGGCGCGCGAACGCGACCTGGTGCGCGGCCACCATGACCTGCGTCGCGCGCGCGAGCCCGAGGAACGCGCAGCTCGTGAGCGCGCCGGCCATGAGCGCGGCGACGAGGTTCGGCGCCTCGCCGTACGTGTCCGGCTTCCACGCGTGCACGGGCGCGAGGCCCATCTTGGTGCCGTAGCCCACGAGCAGGAACGCGAACGCGGCGCGCAGCAGCCCGGGCTGCAGCGCGCCGCCCTGCGCGACGAGGTCCTCGAGCACGAGCGGCCGCCCCCCGCCCTGCGCCGCGGCCAGGAAGAAGGTGCCCAGGAGCGCGAGCGCGATGCCGACCGAGGAGAGGAGCAGGTACTTCCAGACCGCCTCGAGCGCGTGGCGCGTGCCGCGGAAGAACAGCAGCGGCGCCACCGCCAGCGTCGTCGCCTCCATGCCGATCCACATGAGTGCGAGGTGGTGCGCGACCGCGACCAGCGTCGCCGCGGCGAGGAAGCCGAGCAGGCAGGACACGAACGTGCGCTCGTTGCGGCCGGGCCGCGCCGCGAGGTAGGCGGTGGCGAACACGGCAACCGCGCCGAAGACGAGGCTCAGCACGGTGAGCACGAGCAGGCCGAGAGCGTCGAGCGCGAGCCAGCCGCCCGCCTCCGGCCCCGGGCGCGTCCACCACGCCACGCCGGTCGCCGTCAGGTGCAGGAGCGCCGCGGCCAGGAGCAGCATCCGCCGCACGCGCGCGGTGCCGAGCCACCAGCCGATGGCGCCGAACGCGACGGGCAGGGCGATGAGCGCGACGAGCACGGTCAGTCCCTGAGATCCGAGAGCTGGTCCGAGTCGAGCGTGTCGAACGCCCGGTTGATCTCGAACACGACGATGCCCATGACGAACACGCCCGCGAAGACGTCGAGCAGCACGCCCACCTCGACGAGGAACGGCACGCGCTGCGCCTGGCTCAGCCCGAACACGTAGATGCCGTTCTCGAGCAGCAGGTAGCCCACGACCTGCATGATCGCCTTGCCGCGCGTGGTCAGCACGACCAGCCCGATCATGACGGTGGCGAACGCGACGGGAACCAGCATCTCGCTCTGCAGCCCCGGCAGCGACAGGCGCGGCGCGATGCCGAACGCGAGCGCCACCGCCACCGCGCCGAAGAGCAGCGACGTCGCGAAGCCGATGAGCGGCTCGCTCTCGCGTCGCACGGACGTCTCGCGGATCGCGCGCGACATCAGCCGCGGCAGCACGATCGCCTTGACGAGCAGCGTGCCCGCCGCCAGCGCCAGCATGTGCGGCGACGCGTCGCCGTAGAGCGCCACCGGCAGCGCCGCGAGCAGCGCGCCCTGCAGGGCGGTCGCGCGGATGGCGGCGCTGAGCCGCGACGTGCCGAGGACCCAGAGGTCCGTGAGCACCACGGCGAGGAGCAGCACTTCGTGCAGGGGTCGCATGCGCGTCACCTCATGAGCAGGATCAGCCCGAAGCCGGCGACCGCGCACGCGGTCAGCAGCAGCTGCGGCACGCGCGCCATGCGGAAGCGCGCGGTGACGGACTCGACGACGCCGATCGCGATCGCGTAGAGCGCGAGTCCGGCGACGAGGACCGCGAGCGACGCGGCCGGCGGCAGCAGCGCGCCCGCCACGAGCACGCGCACGACGAGCGCGCCGAACACGGCCATCTTGAGCGCGTGCGCGTACTCGATGAGCGCGAGGTCGGGCCCGGAGTGGTCGAGCACCATGACCTCGTGGATCATGGTCAGCTCGAGATGGGTCGCCGGGTCGTCCACGGGCACGCGCGCCCCCTCGGCGAGCGCGACGATGAACAGCCCCGCGGCCGCGAGCACGAGCGACGGCGCCACGCCGTGCCACACCGAGCCGAGCGAGCCTCCGAGCATGGCCTGCAGACGGAAGTCGCCGGTGGCCAGCGCGAGCACGGTCAGGCAGAGGAGCAGCGCCGGCTCCGCGAACGACGCCAGCGTCACCTCGCGACTCGCGCCCATGCCCTCGAAGCTCGAGCCCGTGTCCAGGGCGCCGAGCACGAGCCACCACCGCCCCATCGCGAGCAGGCCGGCGAACGCGAGCAGGTCGCCGGTGAAGTGGATCGGCGCAGCCTGCCCGTCGAGCGGCAGCAGGCACGCGGCCAGCAGCGTGGTCGCGAGCAGCAGCACGGGCGTGGCGCGGAAGACTGCGGTCGTGGTCCGCGAGACGACGAGCCCCTTGCGCCAGAGGCGGGCGAGGTCGGCGTACGGCTGCCCGAGCGGCGCTCCGCGCCGGCCCGTGAGGGCCGATTTCGTGCGGTTCGCGAGCCCGGGCACGAGCGGCGCCAGGAGGAGCACGAGCAGCAGGCCCGCCGCGGAGGCGACGTTCATCTCGGCCCCATGAAGCGGAGGTAGGCGAGCAGCGCGAGCAGGCAGAGGATCGTGTAGAGGAGGTACCAGCGCAGCCCGCCCGACTGCAGGATCCGCAGGTCGGCGGCCGCGCCGGCGATCCGCCGCCACAGCGGGCGGCCGAGCAGGTCGAGCACGACGTCGTGCGGGTGCGAGCGGTACGCGGCGCCGGCGCGCTCCTCGCGCGTGCCCGCGAGGGCCGCCACGACGCCCACGATCGGCGCCGCGTAGGAGGAGGCCGTGTACTGCATCCGCGGCGTCGGCGCGGTGAACGCACAGCCCCACGTCGGCGCGGCGGCGATCGTGCGGGCCCGCGGCGCGAGCCGGCGCGCGAGCGCCACGAGCAGCGCCACGGCGACGAGCGCCGCCGCGAGCAGCGAGAGCGTGGCCGCGCCGCGGCCGGCC
>JBAIWU010000591.1:0-1559 GCA_037917155.1 Candidatus Eiseniibacteriota bacterium | reverse complement strand
GCGAGGGATGCAACGTGGGCCTCGCCGGAGCGGCGTTCGACGAGCCCGACCCCCTGCCCGGGTGGTCGCCCGCGCCGCCGGCGCGGGGGCCCGATGCACCGCTGCGCGTGTCCGAGCATCCGTAACCGCAGTTGCGCCCCTCGGAAGAAAGCGGAGGCTCGATGACCCTCACCGCACTGCCCGCCGCCACGGCGATGGGCGCCGTGCACCTGACGGTCGCCGATCTCGCGCGCGAGGTGGAGTACTTCGAGCGCCGGCTCGGCTTCCATCTCCACGGGAGCGCCGGAGACGAGGCGCATCTCGGCGCGGGCGGCGGCGACCTGCTCGTGCTCCACGGCCGTCCCGACGCGCCGCGCGCGCGCGGCACCACCGGCCTCTACCACTTCGCGGTGCTGGTGCCGACGCGGCGCGAGCTGGCGCGCGCGCTCGGCCACCTCGTGCGCACGCGCACGGCCCTGAACGGCGCAGCCGATCACGGCGTGAGCGAGGCGATCTACCTCACCGACCCCGAGGGCAACGGCATCGAGATCTACCGCGACCGGCCCCGGGACGAGTGGCCGCTCGGGCGCGACGGCCTGCGCATGGTGACCGAGGCGCTCGACGTCGACAGCCTGCTCGACGAGTCCACCGACGACGGTGCGTGGAGCGGGCTGCCGGGCGGAACCCGCATCGGGCACGTGCACCTGCACGTCGCGCGGCTCGCCGAGGCCGAGCGCTTCTACGCCGGCGCGCTCGGCTTCGAAGTCACGCAGCGCTACGGCGGCTCGGCGCTGTTCCTCTCCGCGGGCGGCTACCACCACCACCTCGGGCTCAACACCTGGGCGGGGGAGGGCGCGCCGGCGCCGCCGGCCGACGCGCGCGGGCTGCATCACTTCGAGATCGCGCTCCCGACCGCCGCCGAGCTCGAGCGCGTCCGCGATCGCCTGCAGGCCGCGGGCGCCCTCTGCGAGCCGGCCGGGGACGGCTTCACCACCGCCGATCCCTCGGGCAACCGGCTGCGCGTCGTCCTCGCCGGGGGCGGACGGGGCTGATCCCGCGTCCCCCGGGCCGCGGTGCGCCGGCCGGGGTATGCTGTCCCGCGGACCGCCCCCGCGCGACCGACCGCCCTGCCCGAGGAGGGGCCGTGGACTTCCAGAACACCTACGAGGACGACCGCTACGCCGCGGCCTACGCCACGCTCGAGTTCCGCGGCACCTACCACCTGGCGTTCCGCGACCTGCCGGCGATCTTCGCGGCGCACGTGCGCGGGCGGCGCGCGCTGGACTTCGGCTGCGGCGCCGGGCGTTCGACCCGCTTCCTGCGCGCCCTCGGCTACGAGGTGACCGGCGTCGACGTCTCGTCCGACATGATCGCGCAGGCGCACGCGATCGACCCGGTCGGGGACTACCGGCTGATCCCCGACGGCGACCTCGCGGCGCTGCCCGCGCGCGGCTTCGACCTGGCGCTGGCCGCGTTCCCGTTCGACAACATGCCGACGCTCGAGGGCAAGGTGGCCAGCCTGCGCGCGCTCGGCGAGCGCCTCGCCACCGGCGGGCGGCTCGTCAACCTCGTCTCCTCGC
>JBAIWU010000590.1:0-5720 GCA_037917155.1 Candidatus Eiseniibacteriota bacterium | reverse complement strand
CTGCCGGTCTTCACGCTCGTGGACCAGGAAGGGCGGCTCTTCAAGCCTCTGGCCTACTCGAAGAACCTCGCGATGGCGATCGCGGCGCTGCTCGCGATCACGTTCAACCCGGCCATGCGGATGCTGTTCGCCCGCATCGAGCCGTTCGCGTTCCGGCCGCGCTGGCTGGCGTGGATCGCGACCCAGGCGCTCGTGGGCCGCTACCACGCCGAGGAGGACCACCCCGTCAGCCGGTTCCTGCACCGCATCTACGAGCGGCCGTGCCGGTTCGTCGTGCGCCACGCGAAGGCCACGGTCCTCGTCAGCGTGCTGCTCGTGGCGACCACCGTGCCCGTGTACCTCTCGCTCGGCTCGGAGTTCATGCCGCCGCTGCGCGAGGGCTCGCTGCTCTACATGCCCTCGGCCGTGCAGCCGGGCATGTCGGTCGCCGAGGCGCAGAAGGCGCTGCAGGTGCAGGACAAGATCCTGCGCACGTTCCCCGAGGTCGACCGCGTCTTCGGCAAGGCCGGGCGCGCCGACACGCCCACCGACCCGGCGCCGTTCTCCATGATGGAGACGACGATCCTGCTCAAACCGGAGTCGCAGTGGCGCGAGCAGCCGCGCTGGTACTCGGGCTGGGCGCCGGGCTGGCTGAAGCCCGTGCTGCGGCCCTTCTGGCGCGATCGCATCACCGAGACGCAGCTCGTCGACGAGATGAACGCCGCGCTCCAGCTCCCCGGGATCAGCAACGCCTGGACGATGCCGATCAAGGCGCGGCTCGACATGCTCTCGACCGGCATCCGCACGCCCGTCGGGATCAAGGTGAGCGGTGCCGACCTGAACGTGATCCAGAAGATCGCCATCGACGTCGAAGCGGCGCTGCGGAACGTGCCCGGCACGCGCAGCGTGTACGCCGAGCGCGTCGCGGGCGGCTACTTCCTCGACTTCGTGCTCGACCGCGACCACCTCGCGCGCTATGGCCTCTCGGTGGACGACGCGAACATGATGGTCATGACCGCGGTCGGCGGCGACAACCAGACGACCACGGTCGAGGGCCGCGAGCGCTACGGCGTGAACGTGCGCTACGCCCGCGACTACCGCGAGGACCTCGACGCGCTCAAGCGCGTGCTGCTGCCGCTGCCGGGCGGCCGCGGCCAGATCCCGATGTCCGAGATCGCGGACGTCCGGCTGGTCGAGGGCCCCTCGATGATCCGCGACGAGAACGGCCTGCTCTCGGGCTATGTCTACGTGGACTTCGACGTGGCGAAGACGGACGTGGGCCGTTACGTCGAGCGGGCCAAGAAGGCCGTCGCCGCGTCCGTGCACCTGCCCACGGGCGTCGCGCTCACGTGGAGCGGCCAGTACGAGAACATGCTCCGCGTCGAAGAGCGGCTCAAGCTCGTCGTGCCGCTCACGCTCGTGCTCATTTTCGGGCTCCTCTACATGAACACGCGGTCCGCGTTCAAGTCGGGCGTGGTCATGCTGGCGGTGCCGTTCTCGATCGTCGGCGCGGTCTGGCTGCTATTCCTGCTCCACTACAACATCTCGATCGCGGTCTGGGTCGGCATGATCGCCCTGGCGGGCCTCGACGCCGAGACCGGCGTGTTCATGCTGCTGTTCCTCGACCTCGCGCACGACGAGGCGAAGGCGGCGGGCCGGCTGCGCACCCGCGGCGACCTCGTTGAGGCGATCATCCACGGCGCGGTCAAGCGCGTCCGCCCCAAGGCGATGACCGTCGCGGCGGCGTTCATGGGCCTGCTGCCCATCATGTGGTCCACCGAGACCGGCTCCGACCTGATGAAGCGGATCGCCGCGCCGATGGTCGGCGGCCTCGTGACCTCGTTCCTGCTCGAGCTGCTCGTGTACCCGGCGATCTACTACCTGTGGCGCCGCCCCGAGGTCGTCGACGGGCCGGCGGCGGACGCCTGGGCGCGGCCCGCCGGGGGCGCGCAAGTCGTTGCGGGCGGCCCGCCCGTGGGCTAGCCGCGGTTCGCGGTTGACCCGCGCGGCCCCGGGGCGCTACTCGTATGCGCCTCCATGCGCCCGGAGCGGGAGGTCCGTCCGCCCCGCTCCGGCGCTCGCCCTGGCTCCACGGCCGCACGTCCCCACTCCGTCACGCGCTCGCGGGCGGTGGCGGCGGGCACCGGTGCACCGGTGCCGGAAAGGAGCGGGTTGATGAAGCGCATCATGACGCTGGTCGCACTCGCACTGGTCACGCAGGTCGGGGTCGCGTCGGCCCAGCGGGCCACGGGGCAGTACATGGGCAGCCTCGGGTTCCACGACGTCGATGCGCCGCTCGGCGGGCGGTGGTGGCTCACCGACAAGGTGGCCATCGACGCCGGCCTAGGCTTCGGCTCCCACGAGAACACGGCGGTCGACAAGAACATGTCGAACTGGGCGCTCGACCTGGGAGTGCCGATCATGCTGAAGAGCTTCGATCGGCTGCACTTCCTCGTGCGCCCCGGCGTCATGTTCACCAGCCAGGAGGTCGTCGTGGATCCGGGCCCCCCCGTCCGGACCGACAACGACACGCAGATGAGGGTCGGCGCGGAGCTCGAGGCGGAGGTCTTCGTCACGGAGAACTGCAGCGTCTCGGCCGCGCAGGGCTTCGCGATCGTGAACGAGAACCCGGCGGTGGGCCCGAGCTCGAGCGGCTGGGGCACCACGGGGGCCAACTTCACGAGCCTCGGCTTCCACGTCTACCTGTTCGGCAGGAAGTAGCCGCGCGCACCCATGACGAGCGCGGGGCCCGTTGGGGCCCCGCGCTCGCGCGTTCCGGGACCGGCTACTTGCGCTTGCCCCAGGTCGGCGGCGGCGGCTCGTGCGTCATGCGCTCGACCGGGTGCTCCTTGAGCTTCTGCATCGCCACCTCGACCGCCTTCTCGAGCTGCGGGTCGCGGCCGGCGATCACGTCCTTGGGCCAGTTCTCCACATCCACGTCGGGCGCAACGCCCTCGTTCTCGACCGCCCAGTGCCCGTCGGCGGCGAAGAACCCGCCACGCGGCGCGATCGCCGTGCCGCCGTCGACCAACACCGGCGTGTCGGCCGTGTGGACGAGACCGCCCCACGTGCGCTTGCCGACCAGCGTGCCGATCTTGTGCGAGCGGAACATGTACGGCAGGTAGTCGCCGCCCGAGCCGGACATCTCGTTCGTGATCATGACCTTCGGCCCCCAGATGCCGGCCTCGGGGCTCGTGAACGGCACGCGGTCGCCGGCCACGTTGTTGAAGTAGCCGTCGAACCAGCGCTGCATGACCTCGATCATGTAGTCGGCCGCCGAGCCGCCGCCGTTGTAGCGCTCGTCCACGACCACGCCCTTCCGGTCCTGCTGCGAGAAGTAGTAGCGGTTGAAGCTCGCGTAACCCGGCTGGCCGGTGTTGGGGAGGTAGACGTAGGCGAGCTGGCCGCCCGAGAGCTTGTCCACGAGCCGGCGGTTCGACTCGACCCACGCGCGCGTGCGCAGCGCCTGCTCGTTGGCGACGGGCACGACGGTGACGTCGTGCGCGCCCTCCATCGCGGGTCGACTGTTCACCGTGAGCACGGTCTGCCGGTTCGCCGTGCCGTCGAGCAGGCGGTACAGGTTGTCGGGCGCGCGCAGCTCCTGGCCGTTCACCGCGAGCACGTAGTCGCCGACCTTCACGTCGAGGCCCGGCGCCGCGAGCGGGGCCTTGAGGTCGGGATTCCAGCTCTCGTTGTCGTAGATGCGGTCGATCCGGTAGCGGCCGCCGTCGATCGAGAAGTCCGCGCCCAGCAGGCCGCCGTACACGGGCGGCACCTCGGGCATGTCGCCGCCGCGCACGTACGAGTGCCCGATCGCGATCTCGGCACCCATCATGTCGAGAAGGTAGTTGAGGTCCGCCCGGTGCTTCACCCAGGGCAGGAACTGCCCGTACCACTCGCGCATCTTGGGCCAGTCCGCACCGTGCATGTTGGGCACGTAGAGGTAGTCGCGCTGGTCGCGCCAGTCCTCCGCGAAGATCTGCTGGAACTCCGCCTCCGGATCCAGCCACATCCGCAGCGACACGGCGAGCTTGCCCGTGCCGGCGGCGGGCGGCGCCTTGTCGGCGTCGACGAGGTACAGGCTCGGCGTCGCGGGGCGGGCCGGCGGTCCGGCAGCCGGGCCGCCGCCGGGCGCGGCCGCGCGCCAGACGAGCTTCTTCCCGTCCGCGCTCACGGCGTAGTCGGCGACCTCGGTCGCGAACGTGACCGCCTTGCGATCGCTCAGCTTGTAGCGCATGAGCGTGCCGCCGCCGCCGAACGGCCCGGCGCCGGGGGACAGCTCGATGTAGAAGACCGTGCCGGCGCCCCCGGCCTTCAGGAGCGCGTACGGCTTCTCGGGCACGCCCGGCACCGGGACGATGCGCGACTGCAGGCCGTCGAAGTCGATGGCGACGCTGGCCGCGGGCCGCGCCGGCTTCTCGTCGCGCGCGGCGCCGGGGCCGGCGTGCGCGACCTTCGCCCCGGGCGCGCCCGCTGCGGCACCCGCTCCGTCGTCCTTCGCGGGCGCCGCCGACACGCCGGGATCCTCGTCGCTCTCGGGGAGCAGCGGGCTGGGCTCGCCCTTCTTCAGCACGGCGACATAGAGCCCGAAGTTCTCCGTGTGGTCGTACGACGTCATGTCGAGCCACTGCGAGCGCAGGCCGAAGTCGGTCGACGCGAGGAACCAGAGGTACTTGCCGTTCGCGTCGAACACCGGGTACATCGCGTCGGCGAGGCCGTCGGTGACCTGATGCGACTCGCCGCTCTCGACGTCGACCACGTGGATCGCGCGGAACAGCGAGTTCAGGTGTGCCGCGTACGCCACCCAGCGCGAGTCCGGGCTCCAGGTCGGATACATCGTGCGGACCGGCACCATCCACGGATCGTTGCCGATCACCTTCGCCTTGCCGCTCGCCACGTCCAGGACCCACACGCGCAGGTTCGTGTCGTGGTAGAGGATCTTCCTCGAGTCCGGCGACCACGAGACCGTGTAGTAGTGGGACGGATTGGGAAGCGACAGCACGCGCAGCGGCTTGACGCCGCTCTGGTCCTCGATCACGAGCTGGTAATCGCCCGAGCGGTCGCTGAACCAGCACACGTACTTGCCGTCCGGCGACCACGCGGGGTCGCGCTCGGCCGAGCCGCTCGAGCGCGTCAGGTCGCGGGTGTCGCCCTTCTCGGCCGGGATCGTGAAGATCTCGCCGCGCGCCTCGACGAGCACGCGCTTGCCGGTGGGCGAGATCGCGAGGTTCGTGATGCGGTTCGAGACGTCCTCCCAGTGCGGCATCATCCACGGGAAGTCACCCGTCGCGGTGATGTTCACGACGTGCTCGCGGTTGGTCCGCGGGTCGAGCTCGTGAATGACGCCGGCCTGCTCGAACACGATCGCCCCGGCTCCCGCATCCATCGTCTTCACGTCAAAGTCGGTGAACTTGGTGACCTCCGTCAACCGCTTGGCCTTCGCGTCGTACGACCAGATGTTCGAGACGCCGTCGCGGTCGGACAGGAAATAGACCGTCTCGCCGATCCAAACCGGCTCCATGTCCTTCGAATCGGTCCACGGCGGCGTCACGAGATCGTAGGTCTTCAGGTCGACGATCCAGATCGGCCTGTTCTGGCCGCCGCGGTAGTTGCGGCGCTCTTCGTCCCACGAGGTGTTCATGCGGTAGGCGATGCGCGTGCCGTCGGGCGACACCTTGCCCTGGTAGCCGCGCGGGACGCCCATCGGCTCCTCGACTCCGCCCTCGAACGGCACGGTCCAG
>JBAIWU010000589.1:0-2733 GCA_037917155.1 Candidatus Eiseniibacteriota bacterium | reverse complement strand
GTCATCGCATCGAGGGCACTGTCATGGGGGCAGGGGCTACGTTAACCTCCGGTATGCGCACGCGGCAAGCGACCGCGGACCAGCCCTGGCGCTTCGCGCTGGTGCTCGGCGGCGGCGGGATGAAGGGGCTGGCGCACGTGGGCGCGCTGCGCGCGCTGGAAGAGCGCGGCTGGATCCCCGAGGTCATCGTCGGCACGAGCATCGGCTCGCTGCTCGGCGCCGCGTGGGCCAACGGCTTCGACACCGCCGAGATCGCCGAGGTCGCGCTCGGGCTCGAGCGCCCGGACGTCTTCCGGCTCGCGCGCCGCGACATGGCGCTCCGCCGGTTGCGCTCCCCGGGCCTGTACCTCGCGGAGCCGCTGGAGGAGATGGTCCGCGGGTTCGTCGGCGGCCTGACGTTCGAGGAGCTGGAGCGCCCGCTGGTCGTCGCGTCGGTGGACCTCAACAGCGGCATGCAGGTCTACTGGGGCCTCCCCGGCCTCAGGACGGTCGGCGTCGCCGACGCCGTCGTCGCCTCGTGCGCCCTTCCCGGCTTCTTCCCGCCCCGCGAGATCGACGGCCGGCACTACGTGGACGGCGCGCTGGCGGACAACCTGCCGGTCGCGCTCGCCGCCACGCTCGGCGTGGACGGCGTCGTGGCCGTGGACGTCGGCTCCTCGAGCGTGCTGCGGGCGGAGATCCAGGAGGAGGGCTTCGCCGCCATCTTCGCGCGCGCGACCGAGATCGTCTTCCAGCAGCTGCTCGAGACACGGCTGTCGCGCTGGACGGACCCGCCCCTGCTCCTGGTGCAGCCTCGGGTCGAGCACGTGCCGATGTTCTCCTTCGATCACGCGCGCGAGCTGATGGACGAGGGCTACCGCGCGGCGGGCGCGGCCCTGGACCTCGCGGGCGAGGCGGTGCGGAGCGCGGACGGGGGCATCTTCCCGCGCAGGCTGATCCAGGTGGGCGTCGAGCGCGAGCGCTGCATCGGCTGCGGCCAGTGCGTGGCGCGGGCGCCGCGCGGCACGTTCCACATCGACGCGTCGGGCAAGGCCGTGGGGCCGGCGGAGCCGCAGGAGTGGTCGCCGGTGGACGGCGGGTACATCCGCCACTGCCCGACCTACGCGATCACGGCGCGCCCGGTGCGGGCGGCCGGCGCGCCCACAGGCGGTGGGTCCAGAGGTACTGCTCCGGCGAGCGCCTGACGGCGGCCTCCAGGCGCTGCCGGTACAACGTCGCGATCCGCAGCACCAGCTCCGGCGCCTCGCCGCGGGGCGACTCCTCCAGCAGCTCGACGAATCCCGCGTAGCGCCCGTCCGGCTCCGCCACGAAGCCGCCGAAGACCACGGGCGCGCCGGTGCGCGCGGCGAAGTGGCCCGGCCCGGCGGCGGTCTGCGTTGGCCGGCCGAAGAACGGCACCCAGGTGCCGCTGCGCATCGCGCCCTGGTCGGCGACCAGCCCCACCAGCTTCCCCTCCGCCAGCGCCCCCGGCACGCGGGTGCGCGCGTCCGGCATCAGGATCGTCTCGATGCCCATCTGGCGGCGCCGGCGCTCGACGAAGTCCGCCACCCACGGGTTCGACGGCGGCTTGACGACGGCGGCGACCGGCAGGCCGACCGTGGCGGCCCAGGTCGCGGCCAGCTCCCAGTTGCCGTGGTGCCCCGCGAGCACGATGACGCCGCGGCCGCGGCTCGCCAGGGACCGCAGCATCTGCTCGCCCTCCACGCCGCGCACGAACGGCAGCACGGCGGAGCCGCCCCGCACGGTCAGGCGGAGCGAGTCCGTCGCGACGCGGCCGAAGTGCTGGTACATCCGCCGCGCCAGCGCAGCGCGCTCGAGCGGCGCGAGGTCGGGGAAGGCCGCGGCGAGGTTCTCGTCGGCCACCTGCCGCCTCAGGCCGAAGAGATCGCGGGCCGCGCGGCCGAGGGCCGCGCCGCCGGCGAGCGCCAGGCGCCGCGGCCACGGCGAGACCGCGGCCAGCAGCGCGCGCATCGCCAGGTAGGCGGGGTAGTCGCTGCGGCGTCTCACCGGCGCTGCGCCAACGCCGCGCGATAGGCGTCCTCGGTCTGGCGGACGGTGGCCTCGAGGGGAAAGCGCTCGCGGGCCGCCCGGCGCGCCCGCTCGCCCAGGTGCCGCCGCAGCGCCACGTCGCCCAGCCGCCGCGCGAGCGCCGCGGCAAACGCCCCGGGATCGCGCGGCGGCACGAGCAGGCCGTCCTCACCGTCACGCACGACGTCCACGTTGCCTCCCGCGCGCGAGGCGATCACGGGAAGCGCGAGCGCCATCGCCTCGAGCAGCGCCTGCGAGAGACCCTCGGCGCGCGAAGGCAGGACGAACACGTCGAACAGGCGGTAGAACGGGAGCACGTCGGGCCGGAAGGGGACGCAGCGGACTTCGTGCTGCGGGGCCGCGGCCGCCAGCGCGCCCAGTTCCGGGTCGGGCCCGAAGCCCACCAGCGCGAGGGTGAGCGGTTGCGGCACGAGCGCGAGGGCGCGCAGCAGCACGTCCTGGTCCTTGCGTCGCGCGACCACGCCGACGGTCGGGCGCCACGGCCGCCAGCCCGCCAGGAGCCGCGCCGTGTCCAGCTCGGCGGCCGAAACCTCGCGATCCACGCGCGCGAGGTCCACGCCGTTGTGGACGACCTTCAGGCGCCACGCCGGCGCGCCCCGGCGCACCAGGGCGCGCGCCACCGCCCGGCTCACGGCGATGGTGCAGTCGGCGGCGAATCCGTTGAGGAAGACCGAGACCGGGAGC
>JBAIWU010000588.1:0-5793 GCA_037917155.1 Candidatus Eiseniibacteriota bacterium | reverse complement strand
TCGTGGAGCGCCGGCCCGCACGGGCTGGAGCTGCGGGTCGAGGACGAGGGCCCCGGCCTGGCCGACACGGCGAACCTGTTCGTGCCGTTCTTCACGACCAAGCCGGACGGCTCCGGCATCGGCCTGGCCCTCAGCCGCCAGATCGCCGAGGCCCACGGCGGCACCCTCGCGCTCGGGAACCGTGACGGCGCGCGCGGCTGCGTGGCGACGCTGCATTTGCCCTCGCCGTCGGGGAGCGCCGCGGTCTAGACTGGCCCCCGGCGCCGCGACATCCATCCTTCGGAGGCCAGCCATGTCCGCACGCGAACACGCGCAGTTCATCGAGACCTGGGAGCGCGAGGCGCAGTCGACGCTCAAGCTCCTGCGCTCGCTCCCCGCCGAGCAGTACGACTTCCGTCCCGACCGCGAGGGCCGTTCGCTGGGCGAGCTCGCCTGGCACCTGGCCGAGATCGACGGCTACATGACCGACGGCGTCGTCAAGGGGCAGTTCGACTTCAGCCAGAAGCTGCCGGGGCTCGAGCGGCCGCGCACGGTGGGCGAGCTGGCGCCGGGCTACGAGCGCGTGCACCACTCGAGTGTCGAGCGCATCCGCGGCATGAAGCCCGAGGACCTGGACCGCATGCTGTCGTTCATGGGCCGCGAGATGCGCGCGGGCGACGTGCTCTGGTACGTGCTCCTGCACCACGCGATCCACCACCGCGGTCAGCTCATGCTCCTGTGTCGGCTCGCGGGCGGGACGCCCCCGGGTATGTACGGGCCCACGCGCGAGGACATGGCGGCGATGCGCAGGGGCTGAGCTCGGCGTCGCGCGGGTTCGGGCGGCCGGCGCGCGTGCCGGCCGCCCGTCGCGTGCGCGGCGTGCGGGGGCCGCGCCCGGGGCGGGCGCGCCGCGCCGCGCTTTGGGGGGCCCCGGCGCTCTGCTATAAGTCGCCGCGACGGCCGCGCGGGGCGCGGCGCGCACCCGAGGGGCCATGGAACGAATCGAGTCTCACCTCGAGCCGAAGTCGGACGAATTCCGGGACAACGCCGCCCACCATCGAGCGCTCGCCGACGACCTGCGGCGGCGCCTCGCGCGCGTGAAGCAGGGCGGCGGCGCCGACGCGATCGCCCGCCACAAGTCGCGCGGCAAGCTGTTCGTGCGCGAGCGCATCGAGCGCCTTCTCGACCCGGGCACGCCCTTCCTCGAGCTCTCGCCGCTCGCCGCCGACGGGCTCTACAACGACGAGGCGCCGAGCGCCGGTGTCGTCACGGGCGTCGGCGTCGTGCAGGGCCGCCACATGATGGTCGTGGCCAACGACGCCACGGTGAAGGGCGGCAGCTACCTGCCCATGACGGTCAAGAAGCACGTGCGCGCGCAGGAGATCGCGCTCGAGAACCGGCTGCCGTGCGTCTACCTCGTCGACTCGGGCGGCGCGTTCCTGCCGCTGCAGGCGGACGTGTTCCCGGACCGCGACCACTTCGGACGCATCTTCTACAACCAGGCGCGCATGTCGGCGCTGGGGATCCCGCAGCTCGCGATCGTGATGGGCTCGTGCACGGCGGGCGGCGCGTACGTGCCCGCGATGAGCGACGAGACCGTGATCGTGAAGGAGCAGGGCACGATCTTCCTGGGCGGGCCGCCGCTCGTGAAGGCGGCGACGGGCGAGGAGGTCACGGCCGAGGAGCTGGGCGGCGGCGACGTGCACACGCGCATCTCGGGCGTCGCCGACCACCTCGCCGAGGACGACGCCGATGCGCTCGAGCGCGCCCGGGAGATCGCGGCCCACCTGGGGCCGGGCACGCGCGCGGGGCTCGACCTGCGCGAGCCCGAGCCGCCCGCCTACGACAGCGAGGAGCTCTACGGCGTCGTGCCGCGGGACGCGCGCACGCCGTACGACCCGCGCGAGATCATCGCGCGGCTCGTCGACGGCTCGCGCTTCCACGAGTTCAAGGCGCGCTACGGCACAACGATCGTCACCGGATTCGCCCACCTGCACGGCATGCCGGTCGCGATCCTCGCGAACCACGGCATCCTGTTCAGCGAGTCGGCGCTCAAGGCGACGCACTTCATCGAGCTGGCCTCGCAGCGCGGCGTGCCGCTGCTGTTCCTGCAGAACATCACCGGCTTCATGGTGGGCAAGGCCTACGAGCACGGCGGGATCGCCAAGGACGGCGCCAAGATGGTGCACGCGGTGGCCAACGCGCCGGTGCCGCGGCTCACGGTGATCGTGGGCGGCAGTTTCGGCGCCGGCAACTACGGCATGTGCGGCCGCGCCTACCAGCCGCGGTTCCTGTTCATGTGGCCGAACAGCCGCATCAGCGTCATGGGCGGCGAGCAGGCCGCAAGCGTGCTCGTGCAGGTGAAGCGCTCGCAGCTCGAGGCCGCGGGCCGGTCGCTCTCCGACGCCGAGGCGGACGCGATCCGCCAGCCGGTGCTCGACAAGTACGAGGAGGAGGGCAGCCCCTACTACTCGAGCGCGCGGCTCTGGGACGACGGCGTCATCGACCCGGCCGAGACGCGCAACGTGCTCGCGCTCGCGCTCTCGGCGAGCCTGAACGCGCCCATCCCGGCGATGAAGTTCGGCGTCTTCCGCATGTGAGCGCCGCGCCGTGCCGAACCGAGGCGTGAGCGGGGGCCCGGCCCGCGCGCGGCGTCCCTCCGCGGCCGCGTGGGCGGCGCTCGGCGCGGCCGCGCTCGCGGCGCTCGTCCACCGCAGCGCGCTCGGCGTCGGCTTCGCCACGGACGACCTCATCCTGCTCGAGCGCGTGCGCGGCATCGTCGCGTGGCCCTGGACACCGTGGCGGCTCGTCTCGGGCCGGCTGTGGTGGATGCTCGCGTTTCCCGCCTTCGGCACGCGCGCGGCGGGCTGGCACGCCGCGAGCCTCGCGCTGCACGCGCTGAACGCCGCGCTCGTGACGCGCTGGGCGGAGCGGCTGGGCCTGCGCGCGCCGGCGGCCCTGCTCGCGGGCGGGCTGTTCGGCGTCGCCTCGTGCGCGATGACCGTGCTGTGGCCGGCCACGGCGATCGGCGAGCTGCTCGCGTGCACCTGCGCGCTCGCCGGGCTGCTCGCGCTCGGCGGCCCCGCGCCGCGGCCGTGGCTCGCCTTCGCCGCGTTCGCGGCCGGCCTGCTGAGCAAGGAGAGCGTCGCGCTCGTGCCGCTGGCGGCGTGGTGGGCGGGCCCGCGCGAGGCGCGCGCGGCCCGGCTGCGCGCGGCGTGGCCGGCGCTCGCCGCGGGCGTGGCGCTGTGGGCGTGGCTGCTGCTCGCGCGCGACCGCACCGGCTCGCTCGAGGGCGAGGCCTACGCGTTCGGCTTCGGCCCGCACCTGCTCGCGAACCTGCGCGAGTACGCGGCGTGGGCGGTGGACCGCGCGGGCCTGCAGCCGCCCACCGGCATCGTCGCCGCGACGCTGGGCGTCCCCGGCGTGCTCGCACTCGTCGCGCTGCTCGCGCTCGCGGCGCGCAGCGCGCCCGCGGCGGGGGGCATGGCGCTCTTCACGCTCGCGCTGCTGCCCGTCCTGCCCCTGACGCACCACACCTACATCCACTACCTCTACGTGCCGCTCGCGGGCTGGTGCGTCGCGCTGGGCGCCGCCGCGGAGTTCCTCGCGGGGCGCTGGCGCGAGGGCCGCGCGGCCTGGGCCGTGGCCGTGGCGCTGCTCTACGCCGCCACGCTCGCGTCGACGTACTCGCTCGCCGTGACCGCCACGGCGACGCTGCCCACGATGCCGCTGCCGGCGGACGCGTTCGTGCGCCGCTTCCTCGTCGAGCGCAACGCGGCCGGGACGCTCGCGCAGGGCCTGCCCGCCGACGCGCGCGCGCTCGTCGTGCTGCGCCCGGCGGAGACCCGCCGCGTCGTCTCCGTGACGCGCGGCGTCGAGGTGGGCGGGCCCGGACGCGACTCGGCGCTCGCGGCCGGGGGGACGCCGAGGTACGACCTGCTCGCGGGCACGCTCGACGAGGGCCGCGGCCTGCGCGCGCTCTTTCCGGCGCTGCGCGACGTGCGTTTCGAGGACACGCTCGCGCCGGGCGACTCGGCGGCCACGCTCGCCACGGCGGCGGTCGACGGGCGCATCGAGGTGACGGGACTCGGGCCCGCCGGCGTCGCGCCGATCGCCGACCTCTGGGTGCGGAACCGGCTGCGGACATCGGCCGGGGACCTGCTGCGCAGCGCGCTCGCGATCTGGCCGGCCGATTCCGGGCTCGCTTGGCGGGCGCGCGCGCTCGCGCGCGCCGCCGCACCGTCCCGCTGAACGCGGCCGGGCATCGCCCCGACGCTCTGCCCCCGATCGCATCGCGGATCCGGCCGCGCGCCGCGTTCGTGTAGGGTGCGACCATGACGCTCCTCACGCTGGCGCTCGTGCTCGCCTCGGCGGCGGTCCACGCGACGTGGAACCTGTGGGCCAAGCAGGTCGGGCCCGGCGTGCGCTCGGCGCCGCTCATGTGGTCGCTCACCGCGCTGTCCTCGGTGCTCTACGCGCCGCCGGCGCTGTGGATGCTCGCGCGCGGCAGCTGGCGGCCGGACCCGGCGGCGCTCGCGCTCGTCGCCGGCAGCGGCGTCATCCACATCGGCTACTTCCTGCTGCTGCTGCGCGGCTACCGCGCCGGCGACCTCTCGCTCGTCTACCCGGTCGCGCGCGGCACCGGGCCGCTCGTCGCCTCGCTCGCCTCGGCGCTGGTGTTCGCCGAGCGGCCGACGGCCGCCTCGCTCGCCGGCCTCGCGCTCGTGCTCGGCGGCATCGTGCTGCTGACGTGGGGGCCCGGCGCCGGGGTTGCCGGCCGCGCCCGCGCCGGGCTGCGGTACGGGCTCGCGACGGGGCTCGTCATCGCGGTCTACACGCTCTGGGACGGCTGGAGCGTCAAGCGCGCCGGCGTTCCGCCGCTCGTGTTCTACTGGGGCGGCGAGGTCGTGCGCGTCCTCGCGTTCACGCCCTTCGCGCTCGCCGACCGCGAGGGCGTCGCGCGGCTGTGGCGCACGCAGGCCCGCCGCGTGATCGGCATCGCGGCGCTGAGCCCGCTCTCGTACGTGCTCGTGCTGCTCGCGATGCGCGCGGGCGCGGTCAGCCGCGTGGCGCCCGCGCGTGAGGTCGGCATCGTGCTGGGCGCCTGGCTCGGCGGCCGCGTGCTGGGCGAGGGCGACCGCCGCCGGCGCCTGCTCGCGTCGGCGGCGTTCGCCGCGGGCGTCGCGGCGCTCGCGTTCGCGTGACGGGCCGCGGCGCGCCCTCAGCGCTGCGTGCCGACCACCGCGGCCACGAGCGGCGCGTCGTCCTGCGCCAGCCCGAGCTGGCGGTAGCGCACCACGCCGTCCCGGTCCACGACCGCGAACGCCGCCGAGTGCGCGATCACGCCGTTCCCCTCGGCGCGGTGACGCACGCCGAGCACCGCGGCGAGCGAGCGCATCCCGTCCCCGGGCACCGCGAACAGCGTCCAGCGCGCGGGGTCGAGGTGGTGCTGCGCCGCGAACGCGCGCAGCGCGGCGGGCGTGTCGCGCTCGGGATCGAGCGAGAACAGCACGAAGCGCTCGCGCGCGCGCGCCGCGGCGGGCAGGTGGCGCTCGAGGGCCTGCAGGTCGGCGGTCACGCGCGGGCACACCGAGGTGCAGTGCGTGTAGATCATGCTCGCCACGAACGGCGTGCCGCGCAGGTCGGCGAGCCGGCACGGCCGGCCCTGCGCGTCCGTCATCGCGAGGTCGAGGTCGTAGAGCGACGCGCCGTCCGCGAGCGGCGTCGCCCCGGCGTCCGCCGCGGCGATCGCGGCGCGGCCGCGCAGCGCCGGAACGAGCCACAGCGCCGCCGCGAGCGCCGCCGCGGCCGCGA
>JBAIWU010000587.1:0-9417 GCA_037917155.1 Candidatus Eiseniibacteriota bacterium | reverse complement strand
GCCGCTTTTCGCAGCCGCCGCCATTTGGCCGCACCGCGATCGCCGTGCGCCCGCGCCCGCGCCCCCCGCGGCCCGATCGCCGGTTCAGGCCCCGCGCGCCCCGGCCGATACCTGCGGGGCGACGACGCACGCCGGGGGCCTTCGAGATCGGGGTCCCGGCGCGTCGAACGATCCGGGGGCGCTCCGGTGTCCGAATCCGCTCTTCCCAACCTGCAGGACATACTCGACGCGTTCGAGCGGCTGGCCGAGCGCGTGGTGGTCTCCCCGAGCTCGCGGCTCGATCCCTTCGTGTCGGCGTCGATGCGCCGCGCCATGGAGGAGCTGCGCCGCTTCATCCCCGGTCTCGAAGCGCCGCCTGATCCCGAGGCGGCCCGCTTCCTCGCCCGCTCGGCGTACGCCGCGCTCGAGGACGGCGACTCTCGCGAGGCGCTCGCGCGCGCGCTGCGCGGCCTGTCGTTCGCGCCGCACCACCCGGGCCTCTACTTCGCCGCCGCGTCGGCGTGCTTCGAGTACGGCGCGGTCGAGGACGCCATCCGACTGCTCCGTCACACGCTGTGGATCCACCCCGGGCACACGGCCGCGCGCCGTGACCTCGAGGCGCTGAGCGCGTACCTGCGCGAGCGCTGGAACGGCCCCGGCGAGTTGACCGCGGAACAGGAGGCGGCCCTGCGCGACGGCGACCCGTACGCGCCCGAGCTCGCGTTCGAGTTCGAGAGCGAGGACGCCGCGCCCGAGCTGGACGAGGACGACCTCGAGTCGGACGCCGCCGACGACGACGAGGAGGAGCGCGCCGCCTAGGCCGCTCCGGGCCGCCCCGCGGGCTTTGAGCCCCCGGGAGGTTGTGGGACACTCTCCGGCCGATCATCGGAGGACGTCCCGCATGCGCTGGTCCATCCGTCTGGGCACCATCGCCGGCATCCGCATCGAGGTGCACGTCACCTTCCTGCTCGGATTCGCCTGGCTGGTGGCCGTCAGCTCGACCGGGCCCCGCAATGCGCTGCTCGTCGCCTTCGAGCTCGCGCTCATCTTCGCCTGCGTCGTCCTGCACGAGCTCGGGCACGCGCTGGCGGCGCGCCGCTACGGGATCCGCACGCGCGAGATCGTGCTGCTGCCGATCGGCGGCGTCGCGCGGCTCGAGCGCATGCCCGAGAAGCCCGCGCAGGAGATGTTCGTCGCGATCGCCGGCCCCGCGGTCAACGTCGTGATCGCGACCCTGGTCGGGGTCCTGCTGTTCGCGCGCGGCGCCACGCCCGCGGCGATCCTCGCTGGCGCGCGGCTCGGCGGGCCGCTCGAGTCCCTGCTCGCGTGGAACATCGCGATGTTCGCCTTCAACCTCGTGCCGGCGTTCCCCATGGACGGCGGCCGCGTGCTGCGGGCCGGGCTCGCGCTGTTCCTGCCCTACGTGCGGGCCACGCGGTACGCGTCGCTGGTGGGCCAGGGCTTCGCGCTGCTGTTCGCGCTGGCCGGCGTCATCTACCAGAACTGGGCCCTCGTGCTGATCGCGCTCTTCGTGTTCGTGACCGCCGGCGAGGAGCGCTCGCTCGTGCAGACGCGCACCTCGCTCACCGGCCTGCCCGTGAGCGCCGCGATGGTCACCGCGTTCGTGAGCCTCGAGACGCGGCACGAGCTGCAGTACGCCGTGGACCTGCTGCTCGCGAGCGAGCAGAAGGACTTCCCGGTGCTCGAGGAGGGCCAGCTCCTGGGCATGCTCTCGCGCGACGACCTGCTGCGCGGCATGAGCGCCGAGGGACCCGAATCGCCGGTGGGCCGGCTCGTGCGGCTCGACGTGGCGCCGATCGAGGCGTCCATGCCGCTCGACGCGGCGCTGCAGCGCATGAGCGCGTCGCGCCAGGAGGCGCTGCCCGTGATGGCGCGCGGGCGGCTCGTCGGGCTGCTCACGCTGGAGAACATCCGCGAGCTCCTGCTGGTGCTCGAGGCGCGCCAGCGCCGCGCCGGCCTCGCGTAGCGCCCCGGCGGCTGTCGCACCCCGCCGCAGCCGCCGGTTGACCCTGCGCGCGACCGGCGCGGACAATGGCCCGGTCATGCGCCGCTCCCTGCACGCCCGCTGGATCCTGCCGTTCGTGCTCGTGGTCGCCGTGTTCGCGCTCTGGCGGGACACGCGCGTGCCGCACTGGCGGTCGGCCGGCTCGGGCGCCGAGTTCGCGACGCTCTCGGGCGAGCCCTTCTGCCGCCTCGGCTCGTCGACGGTCGCGGTGCTGCGGATCGACCCGTCGCGTGTGCGCGTGCGCGTCCGGTACTACGATCGCATGCGGCCGCCGCGGCTGCTCTCGATCCTCGAGTGGCAGCGGGCGACGCGCGCCATGGCCGTCTTCAACGCCGGCCAGTACTACCCCGATTTCCGCTACATGGGCCTGCTCGTCTGCGACGGCGACACGGTCTCGGAGAAGCCGCACGCGGGCTTCCAGGCGGTGCTGGCCGCGGCGGACGGGCGCGCCACCGTGCTCGACCTCGCGCAGGCGCAGGGCCGCGTGCGCGGGCGATGGACCGACCTCGCGCAGTCGTTCATGCTCTTCGACCGCACGGGGGGCTTGCGCGTACGCCACTCCGACCGCGTCGCGAACCGCACGGCGGTCGGCGTCGACGGCCGCGGCTGGCTGGTCGTGTGCGTGAGCGAGGGCGCGTACACGCTGGCCGACTTCGCGCAGGTGCTGCGGCGCGCGCCGCTGCGCCTGACGCACGCGATGTCCATGGACGGCGGCCTCGAGTCCGAGCTGGTCGTGCACGCGGCGGGCATCCGCTACGCGAGCTTCGGCGACTGGCCGACCGACCACGACCCGAGCGCCCCCGGCGCCGTGGTGCCGCTGCCCGCCGTGGTCACGCTGGAGCCCCGATGAGCCCGACCTTCCCGTGCCTGCGCTGCGGGCGCCCCGTGCGCCGCAGGCCCGCCACCGGCGCGCGCCCGATGCGCATCGAGTGCCCGCGCTGCCGCTACGTCATCTACGACTACCCGCGGGCGGCCGCGGGCGTGCTGGTCGTGCGCGGCGACACCGTGCTTCTGCTGCGGCGCGCGCACCGGCCGCGCGTCGGCTTCCTCGACATCCCCGGCGGCTTCATGGAAGCGGGCGAGACCATCGAGGGCGCGGCGCGGCGCGAGCTACGCGAGGAGACCGGGCTCGCGATGGGCGCGCTCGAGCCGCTGGGCTTCTACTGGGACCGGTACGCGCTGCGCGGCTTCGGGCGCTTCCCGACCATGAACTGGTACTTCGTCGGCCGCTGGCGTCGCGGCGAGCCGGTCGCCGCGGACGACGCCGCGAGCGCCGAGTGGGTGCCGCTCGCGCGGCTCGCCTCGCTGCGGCGGCGCTTCTCGTGGGTGCACATGCCGGCCGTGGTCCGCGACCTGCGCGCATGGGCGCGCGAGAACCCGGCGCCCTCGCGGGGGGTCCGGCTGTGAGCGGGGCGGCGCCGTCGCGGCTCGCCGGCCGCTACGCGATCCACGTCGCGGGCCGGCGCTGCGGCGACGAGCGCTGGACGCTCGAGCGCACGGGCGGGGGCGAGGTCGCGACCGGCGAGCAGGTGACACGCCCGCCGTTCCCGTTCCCGAGCACGCTCGAGTGGCGGGCGACGCTCGACCGCGACCGCCGCCTGTCCGGGCTCGAGGTTCTCTGGCGGGTGGGCGAGCGCACCGTGGCCGCGACGCACGCGGCCGACGGCCCGCTCTGGCGCGTGCGGATCGAGGCCATGGGCCACGTGCGCGAGCAGGAGGGCGACTACCCCGCGCGCGCACACGTTGTGCTGGGCTCGCACCTGTTCCACACGTTCGCGTTCCGTACGCTCGTGCTCGAGCCGGGCGCCGAGCACGAGTTCCCCATGCTGGCGGTGGGCCCGCCGTGGATGGCCGTCGACCCGGGGCGGCTGGTCGTGCGCTGCACCGGGTCGGGCACGATCGCGACGCCCATGGGGCCGCTGCCGGCCCGGCGCGTCGAGGTCGTGGACCCCGCGCGCGGCCGGGAGGAGGCCTTCGCCGCGTGGATCGACACCGACGACGTCGTGCTCGCCTCGCACGAGGGCGAGGGCGACGCGCGCCCGTGGATGCTGCTCGAGGAATACCTCCGGGCCTGACCCACGGCGGCGCCGACGGCCCCCACGGCCACATTGGCCCGCCGCGACCCGCCGAGAACGTGCTATCGTCGGGTGCCGCGCCATCCTCCGCGTTCTCCGGCCGTCCATCCCGGTCCTTGGAGACTCCCCGATGCCCCTGCAGGCCGGTGTCCGCCTCGGCCCGTACGAGATCGTCGCCCCGCTCGGTGCGGGCGGCATGGGCGAGGTCTACCGCGCGAAGGACACGCGCCTGGGGCGGGAGGTGGCGGTCAAGGTGCTGCCACAGCACCTGTCGGCCTCGGCCGAGGTGCGCACCCGCTTCGAACGCGAGGCGAGGACGGTCTCGGGGCTGAACCACCCGAACATCTGCACGCTGTTCGACGTGGGCCGCGAGGGCGGGACGGACTACCTCGTGATGGAGCTGGTCGAGGGCGAGACGCTGGCGCAGCGGCTGGCGCGCGGGGCGCTGCCGCCGGCGGAGGTGCTGCGGCTGGGCGCGCAGGTGGCGGACGCGCTCGACCGCGCGCACCGGGCGGGGGTGATCCACCGCGACCTCAAGCCGGGGAACGTGATGCTGACCCGCTCGGGCGCGAAGCTGATGGACTTCGGCCTCGCGCGCGCGACCGGCATGGCGGGCCCGGCGGGGGCGTCGGGGGCGACGGTGGCGGCGCTGACGCAGTCGCCGACGGTGGCGCAGCCGCTGACGGCCGAGGGCACGATCGTCGGGACGTTCCAGTACATGTCGCCGGAGCAGCTCGAGGGCAGGGAGGCCGACGCGCGCAGCGACCTGTGGGCGCTGGGGTGCGTGCTGTACGAGATGGCGACCGGCACGCGGGCGTTCGAGGGCCGCAGCCAGGCGTCGCTCATCACCGCGATCATGGGCAGCGAGCCGCGCGCGGTCTCGGAGATCGCGCCCCTCATGCCGCAGGGGCTCGACCGGATCGTCCGCGCCTGCCTCGCGAAGGATCCCGACGAGCGCGTGCAGACCGCGCACGACGTCAAGCTCCGGCTCCGGGACCTGGCCGAGGGCGTCTCGCAGGCCGGCGCGCCGGCGCCGGCGGTCGCGCGCGGCGCGGCGCACGGGCGCTGGCCGTGGGCGATCGCGCTCCTCGCGGCGCTCGTGGCGGCCGTGCTCGCGCTGCTGCCCCGCGAGCGCGCGCTGCCGCGGGCCGTGCAGCTCTCGCTGGTCGCGCCCGAGGGCGCCGCGTTCCCGCCGTTCGCCTCGACGCTGGCGATCTCGCCCGACGGCCGGACCGTCGCTTACGTCGCCGCGGACTCGAGCCGGGAGTTCGACGTGTGGGTGCAGCCGCTCGAGGCGTCCACGCCGGTCCGGCTCATGCACGCGCAGCGACTGCCCGTCCTGTTCTGGGCGCCCGACAGCCGGGCGCTCGGCATCGTCGATCCCGCGCACGACGAGCTGCTCAAAGTCTCCACCTCGGGCGGCTCTCCCGTGTCGCTGTGCGCTGCGGGCAACGCGCGCGGAGGCAGCTGGAGCCGGCGCGGCGTGATCGTCTTCGCGCCCAGCGTGTCCGGGCCGCTCTACCGGGTCTCCGCGGGCGGCGGCCAGCCGGTGCAGTGCTCGTGGCCGGACTCGAGCCGCCACGAGTCGGGGCATCGCTACCCGTGCTTCCTGCCGGACGGCCGGCACTTCCTGTACCTGTCGCTGCCGCCGGGCCCGGACGGATACGACGTCTGGGTGGGCTCGCTCGGCTCGCGCACGGCACGCAAGCTCATGACCGCCGGCAGCGCGCCGACCTACGCCAGGCCCGGCTGGCTGCTGTTCCGCCGCGCCGGGAACGTCATGGCGCAGCGCTTCGACGCCCGCGCGCTCGCCCTCCGGGGCGACCCCGTCGTGCTGGGCGAGGCGCCGCCGCTGACCGACATCGACGCCGAGCCGATCGCGAGCGCCTCCGACGACGGGCGGCTGGTCATGATCGACGCGCGCACGCCCGACACGCGGCTCGTCTGGCTCGGCCGCGACGGCTCGTTGGGCGTTCCGCTGTCGCTGCCCGCGGGCCAGTGGGGGCCGCCGCGCCTGTCCCCGGACGGACGCTTCGCGGCCGAGACCAACGGCCCCGACCTCTGGCGCGTGGACCTCGGCCGATCCGTCGCGGTCCGGCTCACGTCGAACGCTGGCGCGAACTCGAATCCCGCGTGGTCGCCGGACGGCACGCGCATCGCGTTCCGGACGACCCGGACCGGCAGCGAGGAGGTCATGGTCATGAACGCGGACGGCTCCGGCTCGCCGCAGCTCGTGCCGACCACCGCCGACCTGTTCAAGCATCCCGTCGAGTGGTCGTCGCGGGGCCTGCTCGTCTCGAGCATCAACCGGGAGACGTTCCGCGACGTCTGGCTCGTGCCCTCCACCGGCGCGCCCGTGCCGCTCTTCCGGTCCCGGTTCGGCGAGGACATGCCCGCGGTCTCGCCCGATGGCCGGTGGATCGCCTACCTGTCCGACGAGGCGGGCCACGACGACGTCTACCTCGAGTCGTTCCCGGTCCTCGGCCACAAGGTGCGCGTCTCGACCGACGGAGCGAGCCGGGTGTGGTGGGTGCCGGGAAGCGACGAGCTCCGCTACCGCACGGCGAGCGGGGCCGAGATGGTGGCGGTGACGCTCACGCCGCGTGGCGGCGACGTCGAGGTCGGCGCGCCGCGGGTGGTGCTCAGGTTCCCGCCCGAGGTCCTCGGGATCGACCTCGCGCGCGACGGGCAGCGCGTGCTCGCGTGCGTGCCGGCCTCGGGCGCCCAGGCGCGCTCGATCCGGGTGATCCTCGGCTGGACGGCGCTGGTGAAGCGATGAGCCTCGCGCCCGGCACGCGGCTCGGCCCGTACGAGATCGTCGCCCCGCTCGGCGCGGGCGGCATGGGCGAGGTGTACCGCGCGAAGGACACGCGCCTCGGGCGCGAGGTGGCGATCAAGGGCCTGCCCGAGGGCCTCGCGAGCCATCCCGAGCGCCTGTCGCGCTTCGAGCGCGAAGCGCGCCTGCTCGCGTCGCTCAGCCACCCGAACGTGGCCGGCATCCACGGGCTCGAGGACTCGGGCGGCACGCCGTGGCTCGTGCTCGAGCTGGTCGAGGGCGAATCGCTCGCGCAGCGACTCGCGCGCGGCGCGCTCCCGGTGCGCGAGACGCTCGAGGTCGGCGCGCAGGTCGCGGCCGGCATGGAGGCGGCGCACGAGCGCGGCATCGTGCACCGGGACCTCAAGCCCGCGAACGTCATGCTGACGACCGCGCGCGTGGCCAAGGTGCTCGACTTCGGGCTCGCGCGCGGCGGCGCGAGCGAGGCCGCGTCGTCGCCCGACCTGTCGGCGTCGCCGACGATGGCGCTGCCGACGACCGCGGCGGGGATCATCCTCGGCACCGCCTCGTACATGAGCCCCGAGCAGGCGCGCGGGCTCGCCGTGGACCGCCGCGCCGACGTGTGGGCGTTCGGCTGCCTGCTCTACGAGTGCCTCACCGCCCGGCAGGCGTTCGCGGGCGAGACGGTCTCCGACGTGATCGCGCGCATCCTCGAGCGCGAGCCCGAGTGGAACGCGCTGCCCGTGTCGGTTCCGCCGCGGCTGCGCGAGGTCGTGCGCCGCTGCCTCGTCAAGGAGGCCGCGGACCGGCCGCGCGACATCGGCGACCTCGGCCGCGAGCTGGCGTCGATCCTCGCGGGGCTCTCGAGCGGCTCGGGCGCGCACGCGGCGCCGGGAACCGCGCCGTCGCTGGCCGTGCTGTACTTCGAGAACCTCGCGGGCGGCGCCGAGAACGACTACTTCTGCGCCGGCATCACCGAGGACATCCTCACCGACCTCTCGAAGATCAAGGGCCTGCGCGTCGCCTCGCGCAACGCGGTCGCGCGCTACCGCGGCACGCCGCTCGACCCGGCCCGGGTCGCGGCCGAGCTCGGCGTCGGGGCCGTGCTCGAGGGCAGCGTGCGGCGAGCGGGCGAGCGCGTGCGCATCAGCGCCCAGCTCGTGAACGCCGCGGACGGCTTCCACCTCTGGGCGGAGCGCTACGACCGCACCATGGACGACGTGTTCGCGGTGCAGGAGGAGATCGCCTCCTCGATCGCGGCCGCGCTGCGCGTGACGCTGTCGCCGGCCGAGTCGGCGAGCCTCGGCAGGGACCGGCCGCAGGACGTGCGCGCGTACGACCTCTACCTCAAGGGCCGCCAGCTGTACGGCCGCTACGACGACGCGTCCCTGCGCGAGGCGCTCGAGGTGTTCCGCCAGGCCACCGTGATCGACCCGGGCTACGCGCTCGCGTGGGCGGGCATCGCCGACTGCTACGGCCAGCTCTGCCAGTGGGGCCGGGCCGCCGACGTCGCCGAGCTGACCCGGATGGGGCTCGAGGCCGCGCGGCACGCGCTCCAGCTCGATCCGCGACTGCCCGAGGCGTACAAGGCGGAATCGCTCAACCTCGGCTTCACGGGCGACCGTGACGGCGCGCGCGCGGCGCTGCTGCGCGCGCTGGAGGTCGATCCCCGGTTCCTGCCGGCGATCAACAACCTCACCGTGGACGGCGTCCGGCGCTCGGACATCGCCGGCGCCGAGCGCTACGCCCGCCGCGCGGCCGAGATCGACCCCCAGGACGCGTTCGCGTTCCTCTGGTTGGCGTTCCTCGCGAGGCTGACGCGCCGCGAGGACGAGGCGCTCGCGCTGTGCGATCGCGTGCGCCGGCTCACGAGCGAGTCCTTCTACGTCAGCGCCGTCCACACGGTGCGCGCGACGATCCACATGCAACGGGGGGATCTCGACGCCGCGGAGCGCACGGTGGCGGCCGGGCGGGCGGACGGCGCCCGCGCGATCGAGATGCGGGTGGTGGAAGCGGCGATCGCGGCACGGCGCGGCCGGCACGCCGAGGCCCGGGCGCTGGTCGCGGAGTTCCTCGACCAACCCGGCATCAGCATGGGCGGCATCCAATCGCTGGCCGAGACGGCGCTCCGGCTCGGGGATGCGGCGGCCGCGGTCGCCCTGATCGGCCGGCCGGTCGCCCGGGAGATGGCCCCGACGCTCGCGCGCCTGCAGCCGGACCTGCACGCGCTGCTCGACCTCGCGCCGCTGGCCCCGCGCCGGTCGGAGGCGACGCTCGTCTGGCCGCTCGAGGCGCCCATGCTCGAGGCCTCCGTGCACCGCGCGTTCCGCGAGGTGCGGATCGAGTCGGGCCTGCCCGACGCGAGCGGCGTGCGCTCGTCGCCGGCGTGACGAGGGCGCCGGGGAGCGGCGCCCCCGCCGCAACCCGGCCGAACGGGGTAACGTAGGCGGATGGCGCGGCCGGGTCAGGCCGCGCACGCGCATGGCGCGGACCACCCACCCGGAGGCGCCCGTGAGTCCCGAGCCCGAGCCAGCAGCCCGTCCCGCCGGTCCCATCCGCCG
>JBAIWU010000586.1:0-3470 GCA_037917155.1 Candidatus Eiseniibacteriota bacterium | reverse complement strand
ATGAGCGAAGCGATTGGATGTACCATTGTTATCTCTCCTAACCGTGTTAGGTCGACGGGCAACGAAAAGGCGCCCTGATCCTCACGTCTGGCGAAGCATCCCGTGCAGCAGGGCGTCGATCAGCCTGGTGACCGATTCGCGCAGGTTCCGCCACGGAATGAACTCCGGCGTGCCCTCGGCGGGCCGGTGCTTGGTCATCCGCAGCGAGATCATCCCGTGGATCGAGCCCCAGAGGATCTGCGCGACCTGGTCCGCGTCGTCGAACTGCGGACGGAAGCGGCTCTGCGCGATCGCGTCGGCGCACGCCTGGCGCAGGAACGCGTACGCATCCCGCTCCGGGTCGTTCATGTGCTCCTCGACGAATCGCTCCCCGTGCGCCATCGGCGGCAGCACGGTCATGAACAGGAAGCGGTACTGGCTCGGGTACTCCTCGGCGAAGCGCAGGTAGGCCTCGCCGGCCGCGCGCAGCCGGTCGATCGGATCGGGCGTCGCCGCGCCCTGGAAGTGGCTCGCGAGCCGCGCGAAGTCGCACTCGCAGATCTCCGTCAGCAGCGCCTGCTTGGAGGGGAAGTGGTGGTAGAGCGCCGTAGGCGTGTACTCGATGCGGTCCGCGATCGCGCGCATCGTCACCGCGTCGAAGCCCTCGCCCGCGAACATCTCGCGCGCCGCGGCGAGGATCTTCTCGCGCGTCTCGAGGCGCTCACGGTCGCGGCGGTCCTTGGGTCCCACGGGTTCCTCCTTCCGACTGACAAGCGTTACGATACCTAACGTCGTTAGGCGTGTCAAGGGCCTCTTTTGAATTGGGCGGGCCCGGTCACCTCGGCCGGCCGCCGTGGCCGGCCGTGCTACCGTGACGACCGCGCGGAGCGCGCCTGCGACGAGATCAAGGAGGGTCGCCCATGATCCGCTTCGGAACGGTGAGGATCCGGCCCGCGGCGCTGCTGTTCGCCGTGGTGTGCGGACTGACGGCGCAGTCCTCGGCGCTGCGCACGACGCTCGTCTCGACGGGCGCCGGCCTCGGCGGCGCCGCGGTGCTGCCCAACAGCCGGCTCGACTTCCTCTATCACCGCCGGTACCACGGCAGCGGCATCGCGCCGGTGAGCGGCCCGGCGGACCGGGCGAGGATCGGCTACGTCGAGTTCGACGACTACGGCTGGTATCGCGACCCCGGGCAGGCACGCGCGCTCCTCGACACGCTGCAGGCGATGTCGGCGCACCGCAACGTCGCCGTGGTCGTGTACGCGCACGGCTGGCGGCACAACTGCTCCGAGGGCGACGCCGACATGAAGCAGTTCAAGGCGACGCTCGACTTCCTCCAGTCGGCGCTCGAGCAGCCCGCGTTCTCGGGCCTGCGCCGCCAGGTCTCGGGCGACAGCAGTGTCACCGTGGTCGGCATCGCCGTGGGCTGGCGCGGACAGGCGTGGCCCGAGATGCAGCGCTGGCTGCCGTACATCGGGCACGTCGTCGACATCCCGGTCTACTTCTCGTCGATCGGCCGCAAGCAGGTCGCGCAGGTGATCGGCGAGGGCGACCTGAAGAGCTTCCTCGGCGACCTCGCGAACCTGTACGACGCGCGCTGGCCGCGCGAGCACGCCACCGAGCCGGCGCCGCTCATGAGCCTCGTCGTCGTCGGGCACAGCTTCGGCGGCCACGCGGTGTGGGACGCCACGCGCGAGCGCATCGAGGGCAACGTCAAGGCCGCGATCGTCGGCCGCCACGCGGGCCGCGACTCGCTCGGCGCCTACGCCGTGCCGGCGCCCGGCGGGCCGGCGCTGGGGCCCTGCCTGCGGCGGGTCGCCGGCATCGGCGACCTCGTCGTGCTCATCAATCCCGCCATCGAGGCCGCGAGCTACCGTCACGTCGACGAGCTCGTCCACTCGGTGACGCGCTTCCGCTCCGACCAGGCGCCCGTCGTGCTGACGATCTCGTCGCGCAACGACGGCGCGCGCAACACCGTCTTCCGCGGCCTGCGCTGGGTCACGAACGTCGGACGCGCGAGCCTGGGCGCGCGGCAGAGGACGCTCGAGGGCCAGGCGCTCGGCAGCTACCCGGCGCAGTGGACGAACGAGCTGGACCTGGTCGTCAAGGACGGCCCGCACCTGGCACGCGCCCGCGAGGAGGTGCTGCCGCACGGGCGGCCCGAGCCCTTCACGCCGGCCATGACCAGCGCGCGTCTGGGCGAGCCGCTCGACGCGGCGGCGTTCCGCGGGCTCGCGGCGACCGACCTCGCCGATTCGCTGACGCTGGGCAACGTCCGGCTCGTGCCCGGCCGCCACCCGGTGCCGCAATCGCCGGCCATCGTCGTGGACACGAACTCCGATCTTGTGAACGGTCACAGCGGCTTCTTCCGCCGCGAGTTCATCACGTGGCTGGCGGACTACGTGCTCCACGTCGAGGCGAAACGGCTCGCGCACAACGAGCGCATCGCCGGCGCGACGCCGCTGACGGAGGGCACGGAGTAGGCGTCGGTGTCGGCGGGGTGGGGCCGCCGCGCGCGCCGGCGAGTCCGGCGTTGCCGGCGCCCTCGCCCGGTGCTATGCATACACGCGCGGTCGTACCCCGTCGTCGCCGGCGCGTCCCCTCGTGCTCGCAAGGCCTTCCGCGCCGGCGCCCCTCGCTCTTCGGCCCTGCCATGCATCCGGACGGCCGGCCGCCCGATCGCCTCGCGTCCGTGCGCCGTATCGGATCGTCCCCCGCGACCGATCCGACGAGCTCATATACGCCCGCACGGGGAATCGCATCGGCGAGCCCCATGCTCGCCGTGACCCGGGCGCCGACCGCGTGTCCGCAGCGGCAGATCGCCGTTGCGGCCCCGCGCATCGGGTCCGGGCCGAGCCGCAAGGAGGCCGCCATGCCAGTGGGCAAGATCGCCGCTTACCGCTCGCAGTGGATCCTCGTCCTGTGCGCCGCGCTCGGCGCGGTCATCGCGGGAGTGGGAGACCACCTCGTCAAGCAGGGCGCTTCGGCGACGCAGTCCATCGCGGAGTACCTCTGGATGGACCTCCACGTCGGCAGGAACCCCGAGCAGGGAATCGCGCTGCTGTTCCTGGTGGTCATCGCGGCGCTGCTCACGCTCGTCTTCGACGCGTCGAGCAAGCGGGCCGCGTTCGCGATCGGCGTGGGCGTGCTGTCGACGATCTTCACGCTGACCCCCTACAAGGAGAAGCCCGTGCTGCCCGAGGCGACGGCGAATGCCTCGTTCTCGCCCGCCGTGCCGGCGGCGCCGCTGCTCGATCGGATGCTCGGCGTGACGCCCGCGTGGGCGCAGAAGCCCGCGGCCACGGGCACGATGCACCTCGTCGTGCAGCAGGAACGGGGGCGGCCCGAGCTCACGATCACGATCCTCGACCTCGACCGGCGCCGGGTCGTGGGACGCGCGCGCTACCTCGACCGCACCGATTTCCGCATCCCGCTCGCGGGGGGAGCGTACCGGCTCACGATCGAGTCGCCCGGCGCGAGGCCCGCGCGGG
>JBAIWU010000585.1:0-11418 GCA_037917155.1 Candidatus Eiseniibacteriota bacterium | reverse complement strand
CGCCGTTCGTCGCGTGGTGGCTGCGCGCGATGGGCTGCCGCATCGGCCGGGGCGTCGCGTTCGGCGCCCCGTTCCTGCAGGTCGTCGATCCCGACATGCTCGTGATCGAGGACGGCGCGACCGTGTCGTGCCACCTGCAGTCCCACAGCTTCGAGGACCGCGTGCTCAAGCTCGCGCCCGTGCGCATCGGCGCCGGCAGCACGGTGGGCCGCGGCGCGGTGCTCCTCTACGGCGCCGACATCGGGGAGGGCGCCGCGGTGGCCGCGAACAGCGTCGTCATGAAGCGCGAGGCGCTGACGGCCGGCGGCCGTTACGTGGGCTGCCCCACGCGCGCGGCCGGCGCCCCGGAGGCCGGGTCGTGAGCCTCGCCCCGGCCACGATCGCGTGGGCGGACCCGCCGGCCCGCCCGATCGCCGCGCGCGACCGCGTCGACGTGTGGCGGCTGCCCTCGGGCGAGCCCGCGCTCGCCCGCCGCGCCACGCGCGAGATCCTCGCGCGCCACCTGGGCCTGGATGCGCACGCGCTCCTGCTCCACGTCACGCCGACGGGCAAGCCCGTGCTCGATCCACGCCACGGCTCCGACCTGCGCTTCAACCTCGCGCACTCGGGCGACGTGGCGCTCGTCGCGCTGCGGCTCGGCCACGACGTGGGCGTCGACGTCGAGCGCATCCGGCCGGACGTGGACGGCGCGGCCGTCGCGGCCGCGGTCTTCCCGCCCGAGCTGCGCCTGGCGTGGCACTCGGGGCTCGCGGCCGGGCGCCACGAGGCGTTCTTCGACGCGTGGGTCAGGTTCGAGGCGCTCGCCAAGGCGGGCGGCGGCGGCATCGCCGATCCGCAGGCCCTCCGTGACGCGTCGCGCCTCGCGTGCCGGCGCCTGCCACCGCTCGCCGGCTGCGCGGCCGCCGTGGCGTCCGAAGGCGCCGACTGGTCGCTCGCCTGCTGGCGCTTCGAGAGCACAGGCTCGCGCGCCTGAAATCTTGCAGCGTCACGCGAAGAGACAGCTGCAAGTGTTTGGCCGAGAAGGCCTCTAGGCCAGTCCGCGGCCAGTGACCATGTACATCGCGAAGCTGCCGAGCCAGTGCGTCCCGGCCCAGTGCGAGCCGCCCGCGCCGGACAGGCCCGCGGCGCGGTGGGCGGCCGCCGCCGTGGCGAGCGCGGGCGCGAGCGCGTGGCCCGCGGGCAGGGCCGAGCCGATCCCCTCGAGCATCCACGCGCGGCTCAGGTTGAGGCCGTCGAGGTGCGCGAGCTTGCCGTCGGCGGGATCCGGCGACGCGACGGGCACGAGCCAGCGCGCCAGCTCGGGCGAGTCGGCGCCCGGCAGGAAGCGCGCGAGCCACGCCTCGAACGCCTCGCGCGGCATGCAGCGCCGCATCACGTCCGCCTCCCCCAGCGCGGGCGAGAGGAAATCGTGCCCCGAGGGCTCGTAGCGGACGGGCGCGTCGCGGTCGCCGCCGTAGAGCCGCACGACACGCCTGGCGATGCGCGCGGCGGGATCGGCCGCACCGGTGTCGCGCGCCCAGTCGTGGAACAGCCCCAGCGCGAACGCGCTCTGCGAGTGCTCGCCCGAGCGCACCGGCCAGGGCAGCTTCTCGAGCCAGGCGAGCAACCGGCGCGACGCCAGCCGCTCGAGCGGCTCGAGCGCGCCCGCCCAGCCGCGCGCCGCTTCGTCGTCCCACGCGTGCAGCTCGGCCGCGAGCTGGAGCAGCCACGCCAGGCCGTACGGTCGCTCCCAGCCTTCGCGCCCGGGCGCGCCCAGGAACGCCTCCTCGGCCGCGAGCCGCGCCGGCGTCAGGCTGGTCGCGAGCACCGCGCGCGCCCGTTCGGCCCACGGCGCCGCCGGGTGGAGGCGCAGCGCGCGGGCCAGCGACCAGTGCCCGTGCACGGACGAATGCCAGTCGAAGGCGCCCCGGAACGCGGGCGTCGCCACGCGCGGCAGCGCCAGGTCGTGGTCGCCGCCCAGCAGCACGGTCAGGTGGTATGGGTACTCGCGGCCGATCGCGCCGATCGCCAGCTCGACGAGCGGCGCCAGCTCGGACGCGGGCGGTCGCGAATCGGCGCGTACGGGAGGCACGCGCGGACGTTATCATGTGCCGCGCCGCGCGGGCCACGGACCACCCGCGCCGCCGGGAACCGCGTCGCGCCGGTCAATCCGGCGCGGCGTCGCGCCGATAACGGCGCCGGACCCGCGACCCTCCCCCGCCGGGAGGTCTGCCCCGTGGTCCGGAGGGACTCACGGTGAGCGATCCGAACGGCCAGCGCATGAACCAGGCCCCGGCGGGCTTTCGTCCCGACCGGGACCTGCCCGCCGGCTTCGCCGCGTTCCACGCCGCGCTGCACCGCGAGTTCACGCCGCGCCAGCAGGCGCTCGCGCGAAGGCGCATCGAGCGCCTCGCGGCGGCGCACCGCGACGGGGTCCTGCCCGACCACCTGCCGCCCTCGCCCGCGACGACGTCCGACTGGTCGATCGCGCTGCCGGACTGGTGCCTCGACCAGCGCAACCAGATGACCGGGCCGGCCGACGACGCCGAGCTCGTGGTCAAGATGCTCAACTCGGGCGCGCCGGGCGTCATGCTCGACCTCGAGGACTCGATGGCGAACGCGTGGCCGAACCTCGTGCGCGGCGTGGGCAACATCCTCGCGGCGCTGGAGGGGACGCTCGCGTACGAGGACGCCAAGCGCGGCCGGCGCGTCGGCATCGAGCCGAGCCGGGTCGTGATCTGGAACCGCGTGCGCGGCCTGCACCTCTCGCAGGCCGGCGTCACCCCCGACGGCGTGACGAGCGCGTCGCTGTTCGACCTCGCGCTCCTCGCGTGGCAGGTCGACCCCGCGACGCTCCGGCACCCGCTCGCGATCTACATCCCCAAGACCGAATCGGCCGGGGAGGCGCTCTGGTGGCGCGACGTCTTCCACGCGATCGCCGACGCCCGCGGCTGGCCGCGGGACACCATCAAGTGCATGGCCCTCGTGGAGTCGCACCCGCTCGCGTACGAGATGGAGGAGTTCCTCTACCACCTGCGCGAGCACGTCCTGGGATTGAACCTGGGGCGCTGGGACTACATGGCGAGCCTGATCCACTGGAACTTCGAGAACCCGGCGTGGGTGCTGCCCGACCGGAACACGATCCCGCACGATGTGCCGTTCTTCCAGCGCCTGCGCCACCTGCTCGCCGACATCTGCCACCGGCGCGGGGCGCTCGCGATCGGCGGCATGACCGCGCTCTACCCGAGCCGCACCGACGCCGAGCTCAACACGCGCGCGCTGGCCGTGCTCGAGCAGGACAAGAGGAACGAGGCCTCGTGCTTCATGGACGGCGCGTGGACGGGCCACCCGGACCAGAACGCGATCGCGGTCGCGCAGTTCCCGGTGCCGAACCAGCTCCACCGCCGCCCGCCCGAGCAGGAGCGCTACCCGGACCTCCGCCCCGTGCCCGCGGGCGTCGGCCGGCGCAGCCTCGACGGCACGCGCGCGGCCGTGCGCACCGTGATCCGGTACCGCAACGGCGTGCTCAACGGCAACGGCGCGAGCCTGCTCGACGGCTACATGGAGGACCTGGCGACGGACCGCATCTACCGGCTCATGATCGCGCAGCGCATGCGGCACCGCACGACCGTGCCGATCGCCGGCGCGATGGGCGCCGGCGCGGCCGATCACGACCCGGCCGCCGTGTCCGCTCTGTTCGACGAGGCCGTCGAGCGGCTCGTCGCCGAGCTGCCGCAGGGGCGCGACGTGGGCACCGAGGCGACGTTGCGCGCGGCGAGGCGCGCGAGCGAGGAGATGATCGAGCAGGGCTGGTTCAGTCCGGTCTGAGCCCGTTGGGGCGGCCGCCCACGGCGGACCGCGCGAGGAGGACGTCATGTCGCAGGGTCGGAGCGCCGCGGAGCTGCAGCACGATTGGGCGGATTCGCCGCGCTGGCGCGGCATCACGCGAAGCTACGCCGCGGACGACGTCGTGCGCCTGCGCGGCACGATGCACGTCGAGCACACGCTGGCGCGTGCCGGCGCCGAGCGGCTGTGGCATCTCATGGCCGAGGCCTCGCCCGTGCGCGCGCTGGGCGCGCTCACCGGCAACCAGGCCGTGCAAATGGTCGCCGCCGGGCTCGAGGCGATCTACCTCTCCGGCTGGCAGGTCGCCGCCGACGCGAACACGGCGGGCCAGATGTACCCCGACCAGAGCCTCTACCCAGTCGACTCGGTGCCGAACGTCGTGCGCCGCATCAACCACGCGTTCCTGCGCGCGGACCAGGTCGCGCACCTCGAGGGGCGCGACGGCGAGCGCCACTGGTTCGCGCCCATCGTCGCGGACGCCGAGGCCGGCTTCGGCGGCGACCTGAACGCCTACGAGCTGATGAAGGCGCTCATCGAGGCCGGCGCCGCGGGCGTGCACATGGAGGACCAGCTCGCTTCGGCCAAGAAGTGCGGCCACATGGGCGGAAAGGTGCTCGTGCCGACGCGCGAGTTCGTGCAGAAGCTGCACGCGGCGCGGCTGGCCGCCGACGTGCTCGACGTGCCCACCGTGCTCGTCGCGCGCACCGACGCCAACAGCGCCACGCTCATCACCAGCGACGCCGACGAGCGGGACCACCCGTTCATCGAGCGCGAGCGGACCGTGGAGGGCTTCTGGCGCTTTCGCGGCGGCCTCGACGCCGCGATCGCGCGCGGACTCGCCTACGCCCCCGTCGCCGACCTCGTGTGGTGCGAGACCAGCACGCCCGACCTCGACGAGGCGCGCCGGTTCGCCGAGGGCATCCACGCGCGCTTCCCGGGCAAGCGCCTCGCCTACAACTGCTCGCCCTCGTTCAACTGGTCGAAGAAGCTCGACGCCGCCACGATCTCGACGTTCCAGCGCGAGCTGGGCGCGATGGGCTACGCGTTCCAGTTCGTCACGCTGGCCGGCTTCCACGCGCTCAACCTGTCCATGTTCGAGCTCGCGAGCGGGTACCGGGACCAGCAGATGACCGCCTACGCGCGGCTGCAGGACCGCGAGTTCGAGCTGCAGAAGGGCGCCGGCTACGGCGCCGTCACGCACCAGCGCTTCGTGGGCACCGGCTGGTTCGACGCCGTGCAGGAGGTCCTCTCGGGCGGCCAGAGCGCGACCCGCGCGCTGGCCGACTCCACGGAGAAGCAGCAATTCTAGCCGGCGGCCCGGGCGGCTGACGCGAGCGCCGTTCGGGTCCCTGCGGGACACCGCAGTGTCCGCCGCCCAACTCGCGCTGGGCCACGCGGGGGTGCCGGACGTACGCTGCCGGGGTGCACACGGACCTGCGACTCCTGCTCGCGTCGCTCGCGCTCGTGACCGCCCCGGCGGCCGCGGGGGCCGCTCCGGCGTTCGAGCCCGCGTCGGGGCTGCGCGTACGCGTGATCGCGCAAGGGCTCGCGTCGCCGGACTATGTGACCTCGCCGGCGGGCGATCCGCGGCTGTTCGTGGTGGAGCAGCCGGGCCTGATCCGGGTCGTGAAGGACGGCCGCGTGATGCCCACGCCGTTCCTCGACCTGCGCGCGAAGGTCTCCTCCGGCGGGGAGCGCGGGCTGCTGGGGCTCGCGTTCCACCCCGGCTACGCGCGCAACGGCCTCGTCTTCGTGGATTACACGGACCGCCGGGGCGACACGCGCGTCGAGTGCTACCGCGCGAGCCGCGACCCCGACCGGGCCGATCCGCAGAGCGGGCGGCTGGTCCTGTACGTCCAGCAGCCGTACCCGAACCACAACGGCGGCATGCTGGCGTTCGATCCCGCGGGCATGCTCGTCGTCGGCCTCGGCGACGGCGGCTCCGCGGGCGACCCGCACGGCAACGGACAGAGCCTGGGCACGCTGCTGGGCAAGCTCGTGCGGATCGACGTCGACCACGGAACGCCGTACGCGATTCCCGGGGACAACCCGTTCGTGCGCACGCCCGGGGCGCGCGGCGAGATCTGGGCGTACGGGCTGCGGAACCCGTGGCGCTTCTCGTTCGACCGCCGCTCGCCCACGCTCTGGATCGGCGACGTCGGCCAGGACGAGTGGGAGGAGATCGACGTGGCCGGGGCGCACGCCGGCGGGCTCGACTACGGCTGGAACCTGCGCGAGGGCCTGCACCCGTTCCGCGACGCCGGTGGGGCGCACGCCCCGCTCACGGAGCCGGTGCTCGAGTACGGACACGACGCGGGCTGCTCGGTGATCGGCGGCTACGTCTACCGCGGCGCGGCCATACCGGAGCTGCGCGGTACGTACTTCTTCTCCGACTGGTGCGCCGGCTGGCTGCGATCGTTCCGTCTGCGCGACGGCCGCGTGGCCGAGCCCCGCGAGTGGCGCGTGGGCCGGCTGGGCCGCGTCACGAGCTTCGGCGAGGACGCCGCGGGCGAGCTCTACCTGACGACATCCGAGGGCCGGCTGCTGGAGCTGGTGCGGGCCCGTTGAGGTTCCCGGCGGGCGCGCACCGGCGCGTCGCCCGCGATCGGGCTCAAGCGACGACGGCTTCGGTCGCGCCGTCCGGCCGTGGCGCCCGTGCGGACAGCTCCTCGCCGAAGCGCAGCACGACCAGCGTGCGGTCGTCCTGCGCCTCCTCGCTGCCGAGGTGGCGCTCGACCTCCGCGAGCAGCCGCTCCCCGATCGCGCGCGCGCCCGCGGCCGGCGGCAGCTCCCGCACGACCTCGGCCACGCGGTCGTCGCCGAACATCACGCCGTCCCGGTTCGTGGCCTCGCTGATGCCGTCCGTGTAGAGCACGAGGACGTCAGCCTCCTCGAGCTCGACGGTGGCCTGCTCGAGCGTCACGTCCTCCATGATGCCCAGCAGCAGCCCGCCGCGGTCGAGCCTCAGCGTGTGGCCGTCGGCGCGCAGCAGCAGCGGATAGTTGTGCCCGGCGTTGCAGTAGGTCAGCCGGCGCCCGCCGTCGTGCACGCGGGCGAGGAAGAACGTCGCGAACTGCTGCACCGCGGTGCTGCGGTAGACGAGCGCGTTGACGTTGCGCAGGATCGTGCTCACGTCCTCGAGCCCGACGGCCTGCGTGCGCAGCGCCGCCTGCAGCATGCTCGAGAGCAGGGCCGCGGGCATGCCCTTCCCCGCGACGTCGGCGATCGCCACGTAGAACGAGCCGTCCGTGCACGGCACGACGTCGTAGTAGTCGCCGCCCACCTGGCGTGACGGCAGGTTCACCGCGTGCACCTCGCAGCGCGGCAGGGACGGGAAATCGTTCCGCAGGAACGTTTGCTGGATCTGGTGTGCGAGGTGCAGCTCCTCCTCGATGCGCGCCACGGCCAGGCGGTCGCGGAGCAGGAGCGCGTTCTGGAGCGAGACGCCCATCTGCCCGCCGAGCGTGTTGAGCAGCCCGACGTCCTCGCCCGTGAACTCGGTCGCGGTGAGCTTCTCCCCCAGCAGCAGCAGGCCGAGCGTCTCGTCCCGCCAGCGCAGCGGCACCATGAGCTCGATGCGGAGTTGCTGCACGAGCAGCTCGCGGTCGCGGCGCTTGAGCCCGTCGACGGGGTTCGAGAGCCGGAAGCTGGGCTCGTCCGGCGAGAGCCGCGGCAGCATCCCGGCCAGCGCGACGAGCGCCTCCTCGCTGAGCGGCGCGCCCGCGCCGGCGCGCGACACGGGGCCCTGCGGCGTGATCGCGACGATATACCCCGAGCGCAGCAGCAGCGTCTCGCTCAACGTGCGGATCGAGCGCGTGAGCAGGTCGTCGAGGTCGATCGTGGTCTGCAGGTCGCGCCCGAGCTGGCGCAGCACGTTGCGGTAGTCGCCCGGATCCCGCAGGAACAGCCGGTCGAGCGACGTCTCGAGCCAGCCGATCGCGGGCTGGAACAGCGTCAGGGCCATGACGAGCACGACGGGCTCGATGATGCGCGCGTCGAGGCCGAACGTGGCCGAGAGGAACCGGTTCGCGCGCTCGATCACGAGCAGGTACACGCCGATCAGCACGGCCGTCGCCAGCGCGTACAGGATGCCGCGGCGCGCGAGCAGCTTCGCGTCGAGGAACCGGTGGCGCACCATCGCGTAGGCGATCGCGCCGGAGCCCACGAGCAGCGCGCCCGTGGTGAGCGCGGCCTGCAGCTGGCGCTCCATCGGGATGCCGAACAGCGTGGGCACCAGGGTCGACCACCCGTAGAGCAGCAGGCAGCCCGCGAGCCCGAACGCGATCACGCGGAGCTGCTGGCGGATGCGCGGTACCTGCGTCCCGCGCCAGCTGCCCACGAGCA
This sequence comes from Candidatus Eiseniibacteriota bacterium, assembly GCA_037917155.1. Taxonomy (GTDB): domain Bacteria; phylum Eisenbacteria; class RBG-16-71-46; order RBG-16-71-46; family RBG-16-71-46; genus CAIXRL01. The sequence continues at coordinate 3,249 of JBAIWU010000585.1, read as the reverse complement.
TCGCGATCGCGGCGCTGCCGAACGCGAGGTCGACGAGCGAGAACGTGGCGCGGTGCACGTTGAGGAAGACGCGGCCGAACACCGCGAGCACGGAGAGCAGCGGCCGCAGCAACGCCGGCACGTCCAGCGGCGGGCCGGGATGGCCGTCGTTGCCCCTGACGAGCCACAGGAGCACGAAGTGGAAGACGTGCGGGGCGTAGACGAGCGTCAGGAACCCGCCATAGCGCACCCCACCGGGCAGCCGCAGGCGCCGCAGGAACTCGCGCTCGGTCGGGAACGTGCTCGCGAACACGAACGCGGTCGGGAAGAAGAACTCCCACAGGATCGCCTCGTTGCTCGGCACCGCCGCGCCCGTCGTGCGCAGGGGAAACTGCAGCGCCAGGCCGGCCATGACCGCGCCGATGCCGCCGAAGGAGAGCAGCAGCGAAACGAGCCGGTTGAGCCGCTGGCGGGGGTTCTCGCGCAGGATGACGAGGCCGAGCAGGAACACGAGCCCGCCCAGCACCAGGTTGACGCTCGCCAGAACGTGCGTCGTGTTCGTCATCGCCCGTTCCCGCCCTCCGGGTGAACGCCCGCCGTCCTACGGGCACGGGAGGCGCGCGGGTTGCGCTCCGCGGCCGGCGCCCGAATCTCCGAGAAGTGTTCCGGCCGCCCCGCCCCGCGTCAAGCGGGCCGACCCGCCCGGGCCCGCCGAGGGCGCGCCGGGGCGCGCGGCGGCCTGTTCCAGCGCGCCACGACCCGGGTCGCGATCCCGCCCCGCACGGCGAAGCTGCCGACCACGGTGATGCGGCGGGGCTTCATGACTTGGACGAGGTCATCGAGCACCTGGTTGGTGACCTGCTCGAAATAGTGGCCTTCGTCGCGGAACGACCAGATGTAGAGCTTGAGCGACTTCAGCTCCACGCACAGCCGGTCGGGCACGTAGAGCACGGTGATCGTGCCGAAGTCCGGCTGCCCCGTGACCGGGCAGACGGCGGTGTATTCGGGGCATTCGTGGCGGATCCAGTAGTCCCGGTCCGGGCTGGGATTGGGGAACGTCACGAGCGTGCGGTTCGGGCGGCTGGGCATGCGGATCCTCCGTGGAATGGCCCGCGAGTCTCGTGTCCGGCACGGCCCGCGGTCAAGCCGGGAGGGCCGCCGCCGCCGGCCGGCCCCTGCGGCGGCCCGCGGGGCCATCCTGCAAGTGGGTGCCACGCCGCGCGGAGGTGCTCAAGCCGGCAGGCGGCGGGGCCGATGACCTCCGGAGGAACGGAGCCTCCGTTCCGGCCCCGTCGACGCCTCTCCCCGAGGAGGTCCGTCCGTGCACCCCGAGGTGGCCGAGATGCACCGTGGGAATCCGTCCGTCCCGATCGTCGACGACGAACCGTCCGCGCTCGAAGCGACCGGGAACGCGACGGCCGCCGGGGCGCTGCTCGACGACGGCCCCGCCACCGGCCTGCGGGTGAGGCCCCTGGTGCCGTCCGACCTCGACGAGGCGCTCGCGTCGACCGCGCGAACCGCATGAGCGACGTCCCCCGGCCGAAACCACACACCGAGTCCGCGGGCCGGCCGCGACCCGCCGTCGACGCGATGCGGCTGCCGCCCTCGCTGGCCGCCGAGCTGCTCGAGCAGAGCCTCAACTGCGCGCCGATCATCGACCTGAGCGACGTCGGCTCGCGGCTGCTGGCACCGCTCGTCAGCGCCACGCACGCGCTGCGGGCGTCGCTCATGCTGGTCAACCCGGACACGGGCAAGCTGCGCATCGTCGCGGGCATGGGGCTGGCGCGCCAGCTGATCGGGCACGACGTCGAGTGGCGGCCGAACAGCATCTCGGAGTGGGTGTTCCGCAAGCGCCAGGGCCTCGTGCTCCACGGCACCGTGAAGCGGGACGGGCTCGTGGGCACCGGCGAGGGCGAGATCGAGTCGGCCATCTGCGTGCCGCTCGAGTCCGACGGCCATGTGATCGGCGTTCTCAACCTGGCGTGCACCGGCGACGTGGCGCCGTTCTCCGACGACACGATGCACGCGGTGTCGGCCCTGCTGCCCCCGGTCGCGGCCGCGGTCGAGCGGGCGCTGTGGGCGAACCAGTGCAGCCGCATCGCGGACCAGCTCGCCGCCGCGCGCGGGCTCGCCGGTCGCACCATGCTCGTGCCCGGCCGCTACGAGGGGCGCAACTACGAGATGGGTTACCGGAGGCTCTCCTGCACGCGCGAGGGTGGCGCGGTGTGCGAGCGCGTCCCGCTCGCGAACGGCGGTCACGTGCTGGCCGCCCTGGATCCGCGCGCCGACGGGGTCGATGCGCTGCTGGGCGCCACGTTCGCGCTGGGCGTGTTCTCGGCGATCGCCCACACCGAGAAGTCGGCCGCCGCGATCGTCTCGCGGCTCAACATCGAGCTGTGCACCCGCCACCCCGGCCGCGGCGAGATGGGCGTGTGGGTTGGACTGCTCTCCCCGAGCGGCCAGCTCACGAGCTGCACCGCCGGCTACTCGCCGACGCTGTGGCTGCCCGAGGACGACAGCCCCGTCGCGCTCGTGCAGAGCGGCGGCCCCCTCGTGGGCGCCGACGCCTCGGCGCACTGGGACGAGGAGAGCGTCCGGCTGCTGCCGGGCGACGTCATCGCGGCCGTCAGCCCCGGCGTGCTCGGCGCGCGCAACGTCACCGCGCTGCCGTTCGGCCCCTCCCGCGTCGAGGAGATCATCCGCGAGCGCTGGCACCAGCCGATGGACGGCGTCGCCGAGGGCGTGATCGAGGGGGCGCTCGCGTTCTCGGGCCGCCCCGTGCCGATCGCGGACCTGTGCGTGCTCGCGGTGCGCTTCACGCCCGGCGACTGAGCCCCCCCCCGCCGCGCCACGCGGACGCGGTGGCGCCAGTCGCGCACCGCGTGCTACCGTCGTCGCCCCGATGACGCGCGTGTTCCTCGAAACCTACGGCTGCCAGATGAACGTGGCGGACAGCGAGCTCATGGCGGGCGTGCTCGAGCGCGCCGGCATGACGCTGGTCGACGCCCCGGAGTCCGCCGACGCGGTCATCCTCAACACCTGCGCGATCCGCGAGCATGCCGAGCAGCGCGTGCTGGGCCGGCTCGGCGACTTCGCGCGGCTCAAGCAGTCGAACCCCGCGCTCGTCGTGGGCGTGGCCGGCTGCATGGCGCAGCACCTGCGCCGGCGGCTGCTCGAGAAGAAGCGCGTGCTGGACCTGGTGGTCGGGCCCGACGGCTATCGCGACCTGCCGAACCTGCTGCGGCGCGCGGCGAGCGTGCCGGTCGCCGA
>JBAIWU010000584.1:0-4178 GCA_037917155.1 Candidatus Eiseniibacteriota bacterium | reverse complement strand
CCCGGGCCCGCGGCGACGCACGCGCCGCACGCGTCGCACGCGGTCGCGGCGAGCGGGCCGCCGCCCCATCCGAGCGCCGCGCGCGCGCCGCGGCCCTCGATGGCGAAGACGAAGCGCGCGTCGCCGTCCTCGCAGGCCTCGAGGCAGCGCCGGCAGAGGATGCAGCGGTCGGCCTGGAAGCGGATCGACGCGTGTGAGTCGTCGCGCCGCCCGGTCGGCACCGCGCGCCCGTAGCGCGAGCCGTCCGCGCCCCAGCGCGCCGCGAGCCGGCCGGCGAGCCCGCCGGGGTCCCGCTCCGAGAGCATGAGCTCGCCGAGGTCGCGGCGGTACGCGCGCAGGCCCTCGCTCTCGGTGATCGCCGCCCCGCCCGCGCGCGCCGGCGTCGAGCACGCGGGCACCAGCCGGCCGTCGACCTCGATCATGCACGAGCGGCAGTGGCCGCGCGCGCCGGGGCCGTCCCCCGCGCACAGCGCGGGCACGTCGGCGCCCGCGTCGCGGCAGGTCTCGAGCCAGCTGCCGCGCGGACGCACCGGGACGCCGTTCACGGTGCTCACGGCAGCACCTCGGAGCCGAAGTGGGCGAGCAGGTCGCGCACCGGGCGCGGCACCGCGCGGCCGAAGCGGCACATGCCGCCGATCTCGAGCGTCTCGAGCAGCCGCTCCAGCCACGTGCGGCTGCCGACCCGCGCGAGCCGCGCCGTGCCGATCCGGCACGGCAGGCAGGCGCCGCACGACTCGGCGGCCGCGAACGCGAACACGTGCTCCGCGAGGGCGCGCGGGCTCACCGTGTCGTCGAGCACGACCACGCCCGCGTGCCCCATGCCCGGGAGCGCCTCGCCCGAGAGCGGCGTGTCGAACCGCGACGCGGGCAGCACGCGCCCGAGCGGCCCGCCGACGAGCGCCATGCCCCAGCGCCGCCCATCGGGCGCGCCGCCCCCCGCCCGCTCGAGCAACTCGCGCAGCGGCAGGCCGACCGGGATCTCGACCACGCCCGGGCGCCGCACGGCGCCCGCGAGGCAGACGGCGCGCGAGGCAGGGGCGCGCCCGTGGCGCGCGACCCACGGCACGAGCGCGAGCGACGCGACGTCCTGCACCACGGTGGGCCGGCCGAACAGCCCGCGCTCGGTGACGGGCGGCAGCCCGGGCGAGGGTTCGCCGCGCAGGCCCTCGATGGAGCGCACGAGGGCGCTGTCCTCGCCGCACACGTACGAGCCCGCGCCCACGCACACGTCGACCGCGAACGGGCCCAGCGCGCCGCGCTCGCGGGCGGCCGCGATGGCCGCGCGCACGGCGCGGATGGCGCGCGGGTACTCGGCGCGCACGTGCACGACGCCGCGCTGGGCGCCCACGGCGCGCGCGCACGCGAGCAGCCCGGCGAGCACCGCGTGCGGATCTTCCTCGAGCAGCATGCGCCCGACGTACGAGCCCGGGTCGCCCTCGTCGCCGTTCGCCACGACCCAGCGCGGCCCCGCGGCCGCGTCCCGCACCGCGCGCCAGCGTGCCGCGACGGGCCCGGCGCCGTCGTCCCCGTCGGCGAGCGCCGCCGCCTCGACCGCGGCCAGGATCGCCTCGCCCGCGGGCAGCTCGTACTCGCTCCACGGGTCGCGCGCGCGCCCCGGCAGCAGCCGCCGTAGCGCGACCGGCTCGGCCACGAGGCTCGTGCGCGGCGTCGGCAGCAGGTCGACCATCGGCGAGGGCCCCTCGCCCCACTCGTCGAGCCAGCCCTCGACCGTCTCGCTCGGCGGGCACGCGTAGACCTTGTCCCCCGATCGGAACGCGGGCGCCGCGTAGCAGTGCCCCAGGCAGCGCACGTCGCCCACGGGACCCATCGCCTCGAGCCGCTCGCGCAGCGCGTCCGCGCCGCCGAAGCGGCACGCCGTGCCCGAGCACGCGCGCGTGACGTGGTCGAGCTGCTCGTAGAACGAGCGGATCCCGAGCACCGTCGCGCGCGGCAGCCCGCGCCGCGCGCTCACCTCCCCGGGCGGGAGCCCCGCGGCGAGGTCGGCGATCGCGTTGCCCGGCGGCGGCTCCGGCACGAGACGCATGGCGCGCGCCAGCAGCGGCGGGAGCGCCGAAGGCGCCGGATGCGATTGCTTCTCCGCCATTTCCGTCGAGCCGCTCCCCGATGCGCGCGCGACGGGCGGCGACGGCGCGCACGCAACCCGCTCGCGCGCCTGCCGATGCCGCGGCCGCGAACGCGTGTGGGGGCAACTTCGCGTCCGCGCGCGAGATCCGCGACGGCGCCGCCGCCGTGCGCGCCCGCCGAGTATGTCGCGGCGCGGGGCCGCGCCGACATTGGTCCGAAAGGCCCGTGCGTTCCTGCGCCGGTGGGCGCACACTGTGCGTGCCGGCGGAACCGGGTCGCGGTCCGGTCCCGGAGGCGTGGCACACCCCCGGTTCGGGTCCACCGGCAGGAGGTGGTCATGTGTGCCCGTCTGCGTCATGCGCTGGTGGTGTGTGAGGCCCACCCCGGTCATGGCGAGTCGATCGCCGACGAGCTCGTCGAGGCGGGCTACGAGGTGCGCGCCTGCCTCGACGAGGAGTCCCTGATCGAGGCCGTGTCGCTGCGACCCCCGAACGCGGTGGTCTACGAGCTGCGGCACCAGCTCCCGGTCGATCTCGCGATCCTCGCGCTGTTGCGGCAGGTGATCCCGGGCGTGCCGCTCGTGCTGCTCGCGTGCGACGAGTGCCGCGGCCCCACGGTCCACGCGCTCCGGGCGATGCGGCCGGCGGTGCTCGCGCACGAGCCGGTGGGGCGCGAGGCGTTGCACGCGGCGGTGCGCACGGCGGTGCGCCGCGGCGCTCGCTCGCATCGCGCACAATCGACGGTCTGAGCCCGCCCGGGATGCGGGGTGGCGGGGCCGCCGCGGGGAATGCGCGCGTCGTGCCTTGCGCGTGACGCGACGGCGCGCGCCCCGCGCGGCCCGCCGGCCGCCGCGCGTGTGCTAGCCTTTCGCGCGTGCTGCCCCATGCCCGCATGATGCCGCGCGTCGTTTCCCGCGGCGCCGGGTGCCACGCGAGGCGACGCGCTTGAGCCGGCCGGCCGTCCCGCCCGCGACCCGCGCACTCACGCTCGCGGCGCTGCTCCTGCTCGTGCTCGCGGCCTTCGGCGGCGTGGTCCGCAACGACTGGTTCGACATCGACGACCACGCGTACGTGCTCGACAACCCGCACGTGCGTCCGGGGCTCACCGCGGCCGGGCTTGCCTGGGAGTGGACCCACGCCGACGTCGGCAACGTCCATCCGCTCACGATGACGTCGCACATGGTCGACGTGTCGCTGTTCGGCCTGCGCCCGGGCGCGCACCACGCCATGAGCCTCGCGCTGCACGCGCTCGACGCGCTGCTGCTGCTGCTCGTCCTCCACGGCTACACGCGGGCGTGGTGGCGCAGCGCGCTCGTCGCGGCGCTGTTCGCCGTGCACCCGCTGCGCGCCGAGTCGGTGGCATGGATCGCCGAGCGCAAGGACGTGCTGAGCGCGCTCTTCTTCCTGCTCGCGCTCGAGGCGTGGCGGCGCTGGACGCTGCGTCCCGGGGCGGGGCGATACGCGCTCGTGTGCGGCGCGCTCGTGCTCGGCCTGCTCGCCAAGCCCATGCTCGTGACGACGCCGTTCGTGCTCCTGCTCCTCGACGCCTGGCCGCTCGGCCGGCTCGGCTTCGACGCCGCGGCGAGGGCGCGCGGCGACACGTTCGGGGCGCGCATCCGCGAGAAGTGGCCGCTGTGGCTGGTGATCGCCGCGTTCGCGCTCGTCACGCTGCGCACGCAGGGTCGCGCGGGCGCGCTCACGATCATCCCCGGCCTCACGTTCCCGCTGCGGGCGAGCAACGCGCTGCGGTCGCTGTGGATCTACGTGGGCGAGACGTTCTGGCCGCGGCACCTCGTGGCGTTCGTGCCGCACGACCTGATGCCGCACGCGGCCGCCGCGGCCGCGGCGCTCGTCGCGCTCGTCGCGGTGACCGTGCTCGTGCTGCGCCTGCCGCGGCGGCCGTGGCTGGCGTTCGGCTGGCTCTGGTACGTCGGCATGCTCGTGCCGGTCATCAACCTCGTGCAGGTGGGCCCGCACGCGCGCGCCGACCGCTTCACGTACCTGCCCGCGATCGGGCTCGCGGTGATGGTCGTGTGGGAGGTGGCCGAGCGCACCGCCCGCGTGCGCGCCGCGCGGCTCGTCGCCGCGGGCGCC
>JBAIWU010000583.1:0-10241 GCA_037917155.1 Candidatus Eiseniibacteriota bacterium | reverse complement strand
GAAGCAGGGCGATGAAGTCGTCTCGGGGCCGTACAAGGCGTTGCGCGACCTCAAGCCGGGCGGCAAGGTGCGCCGCGAGACCGGCGAGAGGAAGGAGAAGAAGTGAGGACCCGATGCTGATCTCGATTCGTGAGCTGCACCGCGTCTACCAGGTCGGCGACCAGGAGGTTCGGGCGCTCGACGGGGTGGACATGGACATCGAGCAGAACGAGTACGTGGCGATCATGGGGCCTTCGGGCTCGGGCAAGTCGACGCTCATGAACATCCTGGGCTGCCTCGACACGCCGACGAAGGGCTCCTACCGGCTCAAGGACCTCGAGATCGCCAGCATGTCGGACGACGAGCTGGCCCGGATCCGCAACCAGGAGATCGGGTTCGTCTTCCAGACGTTCAACCTGCTGCCGCGCGCCGACGCGCTGCACAACGTCGAGCTGCCGCTCGTCTACGCCGGCATGCATCACGAGGAGCGCCGCGCCCGCGCCCGCGAGGCCCTGTCGATCGTCGGCCTGGGGGATCGCATGAAGCACCGGCCGAACGAGCTCTCGGGCGGCCAGCGCCAGCGCGTGGCGATCGCCCGTGCGCTGGTGAACCGGCCCAGCATCATTCTCGCCGACGAGCCCACGGGGAACCTGGACTCGCGCACGGGCGAGGAGATCATGCTCGCGTTCGAGAACATCTGGCGGCAGGGCAACACGGTCATCCTCGTCACGCACGAGCAGGACATCGCCGAGCACGCGCGCCGCGTCGTGCGCATGAAGGACGGCCGGGTCGAGGCCGACCATCCGAATCCCCACCCGCGCGCCGTGGCCGGCGCGCCGGTGCCGGGCGCATGAACCTGCGCGAGAGCGTCGGGATCGCCCTCGGGGGCGTCCGGGCGAACAAGCTGCGCTCGTTCCTGACGCTGCTCGGGACGATCATCGGCGTCGCCTCGGTCATCGCGGTCGTGTCCTTCGTCGAGGGCATGAACCGGTACGTGACCGAGAAGATCCTCAACGCCGGCGCCAACGTCTTCGCCGTCGACAAGTACGGCCTCATCATGTCCCGGGAGGCCTTCGACATCGCGAACCGGCGCCCGGACGTGACGCTCGACGACGCGGACGCGCTGCGCGCCGGGGTGGCGCACGCGAGCCTCGTCGTGGCGATGTCGGAGGGGCGCGAGAACGTGCGCTTCCGCGGCAAGGTCATGAAGGCCGTCAACCTGCACGGCCGGGGGGCGGGCTACGACGTCGTCGACGACATCGCGATCGAGGACGGTCGGCACCTGTCGGAGTTCGACGACCGGCAGCGCCGCCCGGTGTGCGTCATCGGGCCGGAGGTCGCCGAGGAGCTCTTCGAGCAGCTCGACCCGATCGGGCACGACATCCGGGTCGGCGACCGGAACTTCGAGATCGTCGGCGTCACGAAGGCCAAGGGCAAGCTCATGGGCCAGAGCCAGGACCGGTTCGTGACGATCCCGGTGCAGTCGTTCAAGAAGTTCTTCCAGGAGCGCGGCTCGCTGACGGTCGGGATCAAGAGCGTCGACGAGGCGTCGCTGCCGCTGGCGCAGCAGGAGGCGCGCAACATCATGCGCGCGCGGCGGCACCAGCGGCCCGGGCAGCCGGACGCGTTCGGCATCACGACGTCGGACACGTTCCTGCAGCTCTACCACGCGGTCACCGGCGGGCTGTTCGTCGTGACGATCGGCGTCGCGGCGATCTCGCTGCTGGTGGGCGGCATCGTCATCATGAACATCATGTTGGTGTCCGTGACCGAGCGGACCCGCGAGATCGGCATCCGCATGGCCCTGGGCGCGAGGCGCCGCGACATCCTGAGCCAGTTCCTGGTCGAGTCGACGACGCTCTCGCTGTCGGGCGGCCTCGTCGGCATCGTTCTCGGCGGCGGGCTGGCGCTCCTCGTGGGGGCGATCTCGCCGCTGCCCGCCGCGCTCAGCCTCCCGGCCGTGCTCATGGGCATCCTCATGAGCACGGGCGTCGGCGTGTTCTTCGGTTCCTACCCGGCGGTCCGCGCCGCCCGCCTCGACCCGATCGAGGCGCTCCGGTACGAGTGACGCGATGGACGCCCTGTACCTGCTGCGCGAGACGATGGGGATGGCGCGCGGCGCGCTGCTCTCGAACCGGCTGCGCTCGCTGCTCGCGCTGCTGGGGATCGTGATCGGCGTCGGCACGGTCATCGCGATGGTGGCGCTGATCAACGGCTTCCAGCGCTCGTTCGCGCAGAGCATCCAGTCGTTCGGCAACAACACGATCTACGTCCGCCGCATCCGGCCGGGCATCAGCTTCTCGGACGACATCCCGGACAGCATCAAGCAGCGCCGCGCGTTCACCATGGCCGACGCGCAGGCGATCCGCGCGCAGTGCCCGGCGGTCCGGGCCATCGCGCCGTTCAAGTTCCCCTACGTCGACCTCACGCTGGGCTACCGGGACAAGCACACGAACTCGGCGTTCGTCTACGGCACGGACGAGAACTACCTCACGACGCACGGCTACGACCTCGCGCGCGGCCGCTTCTTCACGAACCAGGAGGTCGCCCGCAAGGCCAACGTCGTCGTGCTGGGCAAGGACACCCGCGAGGCGCTGTTCGGCGACGCGGCCGGGATCGGGAGCACGGTCCACATCGGCGGGCTGCCGTTCACCGTGGTGGGCGAGTTCGAGTCGAAGGGCAAGTTCCTCGGCAACAATTTCGATGCCGTCGCCTGCGTGCCCTACAGCATCGTGGACAAGTACTGGCCGGCCCCGCCCTCCTCGCCCCCGTGGTACCTCCAGCGCGGCGAGCTGGTCCTGGACGCGATCGCCGTCTCGCCGGACCAGAACGAGCTCGCGATGAAGCAGATCGCGGAGGTCCTGCGCGTCCGCCGCCACCGGCCCAGCAACAAGGGGAACGACTTCGTCGTGTTCAGCGACGACGCGTTCCTGTCGATCTACGAGAGCGTGACGAAGGGAGTGGTGGCGCTCATCCTGTTGATCTCCTCGATCTCGCTCCTCGTGGGCGGCATCGGCGTCATGAACATCATGCTGGTCGCCGTGACCGAGCGCACCCGCGAGATCGGCGTGCGCAAGGCGCTGGGCGCGCCCCGCGCGGCCATCCTGCTCCAGTTCCTCGTCGAGGCCGTGCTGCTGACCGCGGTGGGCGGGCTGCTGGGCGTCCTCGCCGGGTGGGGCGTGGCGGTTCTCGTCAAGTCGGCGACGCCGCTGCCGACCTACGTGTCGGCGTGGTCCGTGGCGCTGGGGCTGGGCTTCTCGGCCGTGGTCGGGATCTTCTTCGGCCTGTACCCGGCGATGCGCGCGTCGCGGCTCGACCCCGTGGAGTCGCTGCGCTACGAGTGAGGTCGTCGCCGGACGCCGCGGGGCTGGTATAGTCGGCGCCCCATGACCTCCCGCTCGACCGCCGCCGGTCCCCCCGGCACCGACGCGCCTCGCTCGACCGCGCTCACCGACATCGTCATCCGCGGCGCGCGCGAGCACAACCTTCGCGACATCACGCTGCGCCTGCCGCGCCAGAGCCTCGTCGTCATCACGGGCGTGTCCGGCTCCGGCAAGAGCTCGCTGGCCTTCGACACGCTGTACGCCGAGGGCCAGCGCCGCTACGTCGAGTCGCTGTCGGCGTACGCACGCCAGTTCCTCGGCCAGATGGAGAAGCCGGACGTCGACGCCATCGAGGGCCTGTCGCCCGCGATCGCGATCGAGCAGAAGGGGACGGGGGCGAACCCGCGCTCGACCGTCGCCACGATCACCGAGATCTACGACTACCTGCGGCTGCTCTTCTCGCGCGTCGGCGCCCGGCACTGCCCGAGCTGCGGAACGCCCATGGCGCGCCGGAGCGTGCAGGAGATGGTCGACCAGCTCCTCGGCGACCTCGCGGGCCAGAAGGTCTCGCTCCTCGCGCCGGTCGTTCGCGGCCGCAAAGGCGAGTACCGGCGCGAGCTGGACGCGTTCCACCGCCAGGGCTACCTGCGCGCGCGCATCGACGGCGCGTGGTGCGAGCTCGAGGAGCCCCCGAAGCTGGCGCGCTACAAGGTGCACGACATCGACGTCGTCGTCGACCGCCTCACCGTGGGACTGCCGCAGCGCGACCGGCTGACCGAGTCGCTCGAGGCGGCGCTCAAGCTCGGCGGAGGCCTCGTGACCGTGGCGCGCGAGGGGCGCGACGACGTGCCGCTCAGCGTGGGTGCCACCTGCCCGAAGTGCGGTACCGCGGTCGACGAGCTCGAGCCGCGGCACTTCTCGTTCAACTCCCCGTACGGCGCCTGCAAGGGCTGCGACGGCCTCGGCACGCTCCTGCGCGTGGACCCCGGGCGCGTCGTTCCCGACCCGTCGCTCAGCCTCGCCGGCGGCGCGATCGCCAGCATGGGCGACGCCGGCGGCACGTGGACATCGGGCACGCTCGCGGGACTCGCCCGGGCGTTCGACTTCTCGCTGCAGACGCCGTGGCGGAAGCTCCCGGCCCGCATCCAGATGCTCGTGCTCCACGGCGCCGGCGAGGAGGAGGTGCGCTTCGAGTACCGCACGAGCCGCGGCTCGGCCTACATCCATCGCTCGAAGTGGAAGGGCGTGATCCCGGGCCTCGAGCGCCGTTACCGCGAGTCGTCGAGCGATGCCGTCCGGCGCAACATCGCCGCGCTCATGAACCCGACGCCGTGTCCCGACTGCAAGGGCCAGCGCCTCCAGCCCGCCAGCCTCTCGGTCACGGTCGAGGGTCGCAACATCGCGCAATGGAGCGCGCTCTCGGTCACCGGGGCGCGCGCGGCGGCGCAGGCGCTCCGCTTCACCGGCGGCCAGCGCACCATCACGGGGCCGATCGTCAAGGAGCTGGCCGGACGGCTCGGCTTCCTCGAGGACGTGGGCCTGGGCTACCTGACCCTGGACCGCTCCTCGGGCACCCTCGCGGGCGGCGAGGCCCAGCGCATCCGGCTGGCGACGCAGATCGGATCGCAGCTCACGGGCGTGCTCTACATCCTCGACGAGCCCTCGATCGGGCTGCACCACCGCGACAACGAGAAGCTGCTCGCGACGCTCCTGCGCCTGCGCGACCTCGGCAACACCGTCGTGGTCGTCGAGCACGACGAGGACACGATGCGCGCCGCGGACTGGCTCGTCGACCTCGGGCCCGGGGCCGGCCGCCACGGCGGTGAGGTCGTCGCCTCGGGCACGCCGGCCGAGGTCATCGCGACGCGCCCGTCGCTGACCGGCGACTACCTCGCCGGGCGGCGGCGCATCGCGGTGCCGGCCGCCCGGCGTCCGGGCAGCGGGCGCCACCTCGCCGTGGTGGGCGCGCGCGAGCACAACCTGCAGGGGATCGACGTGCGCATCCCGCTCGGCACGTTCACCTGCGTCACGGGCGTCTCGGGGTCGGGCAAGAGCACGCTCGTGAACGACATCCTGCTCGCGGCGCTCGCGCGGCACCTCGGCCTGGCGGGCGAGCCGCCCGGCGCGCACGAGCGGCTCGAGGGCACCGAGCACGTCGACAAGGTCGTCGCCATCGACCAGAGCCCGATCGGGCGCACGCCGCGCTCGAACCCGGCGACGTACACGGGCGCGTTCACGCTGATCCGCGACCTGTTCGCGCAGCTGCCCGAGTCGAAGGTGCGCGGCTACGGCCCGGGGCGCTTCTCGTTCAACGTGAAGGGCGGCCGCTGCGAGACCTGCGAGGGCGACGGGTTCAAGCGCATCGAGATGCACTTCCTTCCGGACGTGTTCGTCCGCTGCGACGTCTGCCACGGGCGGCGCTACAACCGCGACACGCTCGAGGTGCTCTACCGCGGGCGCTCGATCGCCGACGTGCTCGAGATGACCGTCGAGGAGGCGCTCGAATTCCTCGGCGCCGTGCCCACCCTCCGGAGAAAGCTCGAGACGCTGCGCGACGTCGGACTCGGCTATATTCACCTCGGTCAGGCTGCGACGACGCTCTCGGGTGGCGAGGCGCAGCGCGTCAAGCTCGCGACGGAGCTCTCGCGCGTCGCCACCGGGCGGACGCTGTACGTGCTCGACGAGCCGACCACCGGGCTCCACTTCGAGGACGTCCGGGTGCTTCTCGAAGTGCTGCAGGCGCTCGCGGACCGGGGGAACACGGTGCTCGTCATCGAGCACAACCTCGACGTCGTCAAGTGCGCCGACTGGATCGTGGATCTTGGACCTGAAGGGGGCGACCACGGCGGGACGGTCGTGGCCGCCGGCACTCCCGAGGCGGTGGCGCGCGCCCGGGGGTCGCACACGGGAGCGGCCTTGCGCCGGGTATTGAGGACATGACCACCTCCACCGTCACCGAGGCCCGGCCGCGTCACACCACGCGAGCCAGGACCATGAAAGCCATCGTCAAGACGAAGGCAGCGCCCGGCGCCGAGATCCAGGACGTTCCCGTCCCCACGGTCGGGCCCGGCGAGGCGCTGCTGCGCGTCAAGCGCGCCGGCGTCTGCGGCACGGACCTGCACATCTGGAACTGGGACCGCTGGTCGCAGAGCCGCATGAAGCCGCCCGTGACGATCGGGCACGAGTTCGTGGGCGAGGTGATCGAGCTGGGGCCCGGCGTCACGAACGTGGCCGTGGGCGACCTCGTCTCGTGCGAAAGCCACGTGGTCTGCCAGACGTGCCTCGCCTGCCGCACGGGCAACGGCCACGTGTGCGAGAACACGCGCATCCTGGGCGTCGACATGAACGGGGGCTTCGCGGAGTACGTCGCGGTGCCGGCGATCAACGCGTGGCGCGCGCCGCGGAACATCCCCATCGAGATGGCCGCAGTGATGGAGCCCTGCGGCAACGCGGTGCACACCGCGTTCGCGGGCGCGCTCTCGGGCTGCAACATCGCGGTGACGGGGTGCGGCCCGATCGGCCTGTTCGCGATCGGCGTCGCGCGCGCCGCCGGTGCGGCGCACGTGTTCGCCTCCGACGTGTCGCCCTACCGCCTCGAGCTCGCCCGGCAGATGAAGGCCGACGCCGTCATCGACGTGTCGCGGGAGAGCTTCGTCGACCGCATCCGCGAGCTCACCGACGGGCGCGGGCTCGACGGCGTGCTCGAGATGTCGGGCAACCCGGTCGCGGTGCGCGACGGGCTCGCGGCCCTGCGCATGGGCGGCCGGATGTCCATGCTCGGGCTGCCCACCGAGCCGTACGATCTCGACTGGAACCGGCTCGTCATCTTCAAGGGCATCACGGTGCAGGGCATCATCGGCCGCCGCATGTACGACACGTGGTACCAGATGGACCAGCTCATGACCTCGGGCCGGCTCGACGTCCGTCCGGCGATCACGCACGTCATGCGCATGGAGGAGTTCGCCGACGCGATCAAGCTGCTGCACGAGGGACGCGCCGGCAAGGTCGTGCTCGTGCCCTGGGGCGAGAAGGCGTAGGGGGGGCGGCCATGTTCGACAGCATGCGCCCGGTGCTCGCGGCCGAGCTCGAGAAGATCCGCGAGGCGGGGCTGTACAAGTCCGAGCGCGTCATCGCGTCGCCGCAGGGCGCGGAGGTGCGGCTCGAGGACGGGCGCACGGTGCTCGTCTTCTGCGCCAACAATTACCTCGGGCTCTCGAGCCACCCGCGGGTGATCGCGGCCGCGCACGCGGCGCTCGACTCGCACGGCTACGGCATGTCCTCGGTGCGCTTCATTTGCGGTACGCAGGACCTGCACAAGCAGCTCGAGCGGCGCATCTCGGAGTTCGTCGGGACCGAGGACACGATCCTCTACGCCGCCTGCTTCGACGCCAACGGCGGTGTCTTCGAGCCGCTGCTCGGCGAGGCCGACGCGGTGATCAGCGACGAGCTCAACCACGCCTCGATCATCGACGGGATCCGGCTGTGCAAGGCGCAGCGCTTCCGGTACCGCAACAACGACATGGCCGACCTCGAGCGCTGCCTCGAGGAGGCGAAGGCGAGGGGCTGTCCGCAGAAGCTGGTTGTCACCGACGGCGTGTTCAGCATGGACGGCACGATCGCGAACATGGCGGGCATCGTCGAGCTCGCGGAGCGCCACGGCGCCATGGTGATGACGGACGAGTGCCATTCGCTCGGCTTCGTCGGGCGCACCGGGCGCGGCACGCCCGAGCTCCACGGCGTGCGCGGGCGGGTCGACATCGTCACCGGCACGCTGGGCAAGGCCCTCGGCGGCGCGCTGGGCGGCTTCACGACCGGGCGCCGGGAGATCGTCGAGATGCTGCGCCAGCGCTCGCGACCGTACCTGTTCTCGAACGCCCTGCCGCCCGCGGTCGTGGGCGCGAGCCTCGCCGTGCTGGAGCTGCTCTCGCAGACCACGGAGTTGCGCGACCGGCTCGAGGCGAACACGCTGCGCTTCCGCGAGCGGATGACGGCGGCGGGCTTCGCGATCAAGCCCGGCACGCACCCGATCGTGCCCATCATGCTGTACGAGGAGCGGCTCGCCCATGAGATGGCGGCGCGGCTGCTCGAGCGCGGCATCTACGTGATCGGCTTCTCGTACCCGGTCGTGCCGCGCGGGCAGGCGCGCATCCGCGTGCAGCTCTCCGCGGCGCACACGACAGGGCACGTGGACCGGGCGGTCGACGCGTTCACGGAGATCGGCCGCTCGCTCGGCGTGCTCAAGAGCCAGCCCGTCCGCTGATGCGGCGCGACGGCGGGAGGGACGCGCCGCGCGCGGCGCGTCCCGACGCGATCACGCGCCCGCGACCGGCGAGCGACGCGCGCGAGCACACGGCGGCGCGCGCCGGCCCTGCTTGACCGTCGCGCGCGCACGCCGCTACCTTGACCCTCCGGAACCTCCTCCAAGGAGATGATCGTGACCTCTGCCACCACGCCCCGGCGCACGCCGTTCCACGAGTTCCACCGGCTCGCCGGGGCCCGGCTCGTGGACTTCGCCGGCTTCGAGATGCCCGTTCGCTACACGGGAGACGTCCGCGAGCACCTCGCCGTCCGCAACGCCGTCGGGCTGTTCGACATCACCCACATGGGCGAGTTCGAGGTCCGGGGCCCGGGGGCGCTCGAGTACCTCAACCGCGTCGTGACGAACGACGTCGCCGCGATCGGCGTGGGCCAGGCCCTGTATTCGCCGATGTGCCGGCCGGACGGCGGCATCGTGGACGACCTGCTCGTCTACCGCTACGACGACCACTACATGATCGTGGTGAACGCCTCCAACATGGCGAAGGACTTCGCGTGGATGGAGAGCCAGAAGCCCGCGGGCGTCACGCTCGTCGACCGCTCCGACGCGACCGCGCTCCTCGCCGTCCAGGGCCCGAACGCGGCCCGGGTCGTGTCGGGGCACGTGCCCGCGGCGGCGCTCGACCTGGGCTACTACCGCTTCCTGACCGGCGAGCTGTTCGGCGTGCCGGCCACGATCTCGCGCACGGGCTACACCGGGGAGGATGGTTTCGAGCTGTACTTCGCGCCCGAGCACGCCGCGCGGGTGTGGAACGGCCTCCTCGAGGCGGGGCGGCCCCACGGGCTCGAGCTCATCGGCCTGGGCGCCCGCGACACGCTCCGGCTCGAGATGGGCTACATGCTGTACGGGAACGACATCGACGACTCGACCTCGCCGCTCGAGGCCGGGCTGGGTTGGACGGTGAAGATGCAGAAGGGGGACTTCAACGGCCGCGACGCGCTCGCGAAGCAGAAGGCGGCGGGCCTCACGCGCAAGCTGGCGGGCTTCCAGCTCGACGGGCGGCGCGTGCCGCGGCACGGCATGAAGATCCTGTCCGGAGGGCGGGAGGTGGGCGTCGTGACGAGCGGCACGTTCAGCCCGAGCCTCGAGCGCCCCATCGGGATGGGGTACGTGGAGGGCGCGCTGGCCCCGGTCGGCACGGCGCTGGAGATCGACGCGGGCTCGTCCCGCCTGGCCGCGAGGGTGACCGCGCGGCCGTTCTATACGCGCGGCTCGCATCGGTCCTGAGCCGCCAGGGAGGCAGAACGTGGCATATCCGGACGACGTCCGTTACACGCACGAGCACGAGTGGGCCCGCGAGGAGAACGGCGCGGTCACGGTCGGGATCACGAGCTACGCCACCGAGCAGCTCGGGGACGTGGTGTTCGTCGAGCTGCCCGAGGTGGGCCGCGCGGTCGAGGCCGGCAAGGCCTTCGGCGTGGTCGAGGCGGTGAAGACGGTGAGCGACCTCTACGCGCCGGTCTCGGGCGAGGTCGTCGAGGTGAACGGCGCGATAGGCGACAACCCCGCGCTCGTGAACCAGTCGCCCTTCGGCGAGGGCTGGCTCATCCGGATCCGCCCGTCGGACCGCGGCCAGCTCGGCAAGCTGCTCTCGAACGTCGACTACGAGAAGCTCGTCGAGG
>JBAIWU010000582.1:0-3141 GCA_037917155.1 Candidatus Eiseniibacteriota bacterium | reverse complement strand
CGCGGTCGACGCCCTTGTCGTAGATCTTGATCTTCTCGCTCGCCTCCATGTCGTCGAACACGACCATCTTCTGCGTGCCGACGACCGTGAACTTGCGCAGCTTGTGCGGGTCGAGCCACGAGACGTGCGCGTGCGCCATCTTGCCGCCCGGGAAGCGCAGGTCGACGAACACGACGTCCTCGACGCCCGGCTGCAGGAACGCCGAGCCGCGCGCGACCACGTCGACGGGCTCCATGTCGAGCAGGTGCAGGATCACGCTCAGGTCGTGCGGCGCGAAGCTCCAGAGCGCGTTCTCGTCCTTGCGCACCTTGCCCAGGTTCACGCGCTGGCAGTAGACGTAGAGCAGGTCGCCGATCGTGCCGTCCGTGACCAGCTTCTTCATGTACTGCACCGCCGGGTGGTAGAGCAGCAGGTGCCCCACCATGAGGATGCGGTTCTTCGCCTTCGCGAGCCGCACGAGCTCCTCGGCGTGCGCGACCTCGAGCGTCAGCGGCTTCTCGACGTAGACGTCCTTGCCGGCCTCGAGCAGCAGCTTGGCCAGCGGGTAGTGCCCGACGGCCGAGGCGGACACGACCGCTGCCTGGATCTCCGGGTCGGCGGCCACCTGCGCCGCGTCCGCGAGCGCCCTCGTGCCGGGGTACTGCGCCGCGGTCTTCGCCAGCCGGGTCGCGTCCGCGTCGCACACCGCCACGAGGCGCGCGCCGGGCAGGTTCGCGAAATTGCGGACCAGGTTGGCACCCCAGTCCCCCGTGCCCACCACCGCAACACCGATTCGGTCTGCCACACTCCCTCCATCGAAAAGCGCCCGGGGCTCCGGACGCATCGTCACCAACCGCGGGACGCTACCGCGCGCATCCGGCCGGGTCAAAGCCGCCGGGGTCGCCGCGGGCCGGGCGCGTCACGCGGCCATCGGCTCGATGCCCTCGACGCGGTTCCGGCCGTTCCGCTTGGCGGCGTAGAGCGCCCGGTCGGACGCCGCAATGAGGGTCGTGACGTTGTCGCCATCCTCGGGGAAGCAGGCGATGCCCACGCTCACGGTGATGCTCCCCGCCGGCGCGAGCGGGAACGCGTGCGTCGCGACGGAGGCGCGCAGCCGCTCCGCCACGGACGCGGCGCCCGCGCGCACGGTCTGCGGCAGGATCACGGTGAACTCGTCGCCGCCGTACTTGGCCACGAGGTCCCACGAGCGCACCTGCCGCGCGAAGAGCTGCGCCAGCTCCTTGAGCAGGTGGCTGCCGCGCAGATGGCCGTTGCGATCGTTGTAGGCCTTGAGGTTGTCCACGTCGAGCATGAGCACGGCGAGCGGCTGGCGGAATCGCGCCGCGCGCTTGACCTCGCGGCGCAGGGCGGTCTTCAAGTAGCGGTAGTTGTAGACCTGCGTGAGGTCGTCGGTGACGGCGAGCTTCTCGAGGTTCTCGGCGAGGCGCACGTTGTCGAGCATCGCGCTCGCGTACGCCGACAGCAGCGCGAGCGTGCGCGCGTCGCGATGGCCGAAGCGCGGCCCGCCGGTCTTGCGCACGACGCCGAGGTAGCCCAGGTGCTGCTCGCGCATGCGCAGGGGCACGAACAGCGCGGGGCCGGCGGTGACGCCCGGGCAGCTGACCTCGGTCGCGGCGCGATCCGTATCGGAGAGGTCGGCCAGCGCGCGCGGCGCGCTCGCGTGCATGAGCGTGCGCTCGAACGGTCCCGGCGCCGACGGCGCCTCCACGGGAAGCAGCGCCTGCCCGGAGGGCACGAGCGCCCAGCGCTCGAAGTGCCGGCCGAAGGTGGTGCCCACGACCGCGCCGTCGCTCTCCGTCAGGTGAAGCGCGCGCCGCAGCAGCGCCGAGATCACGTCGGGCCGCGAGCGTGGCGCGGCCCGGCCGGAGAGATCCATCAGCGAGGCGAGGATGTGTTCGCGTCCAGGCATTTCGGTCTTCCGGGCTGGATGGGCGGAATATCCCACGGGGGCCGGCGGCCGCTGTGCCACCTGCCCCAACGCGGTTATCGGCCGCGCCCGGCCGCGGCGTAACGCAAAGCGTAGTAGACGCTGCGGACGCCGAACACGACCAGCCCGGCCACGAGCAGCGTCCAGCCCATCGCGCGCTGTGGGCCGCTCAACGGTAACTCGGCGTTGGACTTGATCCACACGCCCAGGGCCCAGCCCAGCGCGAGCGTGAGAGCGCTCGAGGTGATCGCCGCAACGCCAAGCCACGCCCGGGCTTCCGCGCTTCGCTCCGTGGCCGATCCGCCGCCCTCGCCGGTCCCGTTCGGCGAGGTGGCTGCGTTTCGCACGGGCCCAGACGGCCCGGGGGCGTCCCGGCCGGCCTCCCCCGTCCGGCGCGCGACCCAGAGCCGCGTCGCGCCGAGCAGGAACGCCGTGCGCGCCTCGACGCGGAAGCCGGCCGCGCCCAGGTCGCGCTCGAACTCGGGTCCGGCGCCGAACTCGAAGATGGATTCGCTGAGGTAACGGTACGCGGTGGGATCCGGCGACAGCCGGCCGGCGAACGGGATCACGTGCCGCAGCCAGGCGTGGTGGAGCGGCCGCAGCGGACCCGGCGGCGGCGCCGTCGCCTCGAGCACGCTGAGCACCCCGCCGGGGCGCAGCACGCGCGCGAGCTCGGCGAGCGCGGTCGCGCGTGGCCGCAGGTTGCGCACGCCGAACGCGACCGTGATCGCGTCGACCGCGCCCGCGCGCAGCGGCAGCCGGAACGCGTCGGCGCAGGCCAGCCGCGGCGACCAGCCCGGCCCGCCGTGACGGTCGCGCGCCGCCTCGAGCATCGCGAAGCTGACGTCGACCCCGAGCACGGTGCGGCCGGGGCGGCGCAGGCCGGGCAGCGAGACGCCGCTGCCGGTGCACAGGTCGAGCACGACGCGCGCGTCGTCGGGCACGCCGCGCCACATCGCCTCGCGCCAGGCGCGGTCCTGCCCCAGCGTCATGATGCGGTTGAGCAGGTCGTAGCGCCCCGAGACGTCGTCGAACATGGACGCCATGGCGCGCGCCGCGTGCGGCTCGAAGCGATCGTTCCCGGGCATTCGGAGGAGTCCCTGGCCGCGCGGCGGCGGAATCGATGGTGCGCCCGACAGGAATCGAACCTGTAACCTTCAGCTCCGGAGGCTGACGCTCTATCCAATTGAGCTACGGGCGCACGGCGGGCCTAG
>JBAIWU010000581.1:0-3907 GCA_037917155.1 Candidatus Eiseniibacteriota bacterium | reverse complement strand
CGGCACGACGCGCGCGCCGGCGCGCGCGAACGCCGGCCGCGCCGGGCCGGCGAGCGCCGCGACCATGGCGAGGAACGCGAGCGACGCGCCCGAGACGCCCTCGCCGAGCGCGGGCCACCACGTTGCCGTCACCCACTCGCCGGCCCCGTAGGTCAGCGTGGCGACCGCGCCCGCGAGCAGCAGGACCGTGACCGCGCGCAGCGCGATGCGGAAGTCGAACACGCGGTGCACGGCGATCGCCCAGGCGAACGAGGCCGGAACGCACAGCGTGAACGCGACGCTCAGCCGCTCGCCGGGCAGCACGACCCCCGGCGCGAGGTTGTGCCACGCCACCATGGCGACGAACGGCGAGGCGCCGAGCAGCGTGCCGAACAGCGCCACGCGCAGGCGGCGGCGGGCGTCGGCGGAGCCCGCGCGCAGGAACGAGCGCGTGATGAGCGCGAGCCCGCCGACCATGCCGGCGGCGAAGAGCGCAAGTCCGCCGACGTCGATCACCGGCCGCGCGACGCTCCAGCGCCCGGCGCCGAACGCGCTCTCGAGCACGATCGCGAGCCCCAGCAGCCAGAGCGCGGTCGCGGCGCCGTAGCCCGCGCGCACCCACAGCCGGTCGCGCGTTCGCCCGCGCGGCTCGGGGAAGAGCGCGAAGAAGTGCGCGAACACGACCGGCGCGAAGAGCTGCGCCGCGAGGTAGCCGAGCTCGTACGCGAGCTGCCACGTGCGCGCGTCGAGCCGGGGCTCGGGCGTGAGCATGCCGGCGAACGCGACGCACAGGACGAGGAACGCGCGCGTCAGCCGGTCGCGCCGCTCGCTCCAGACCCAGCCGCCCAGCAGCAGGAAGCCGCACGCCACCGCGAAGAGGAACGCCTGGAACTGCCGCTCGCCCTCGGGCAGGGGCCCCGGGGCGAGCCAGACGAGCGCCTTCGCGCCCCCGCGCTCCCGCTCGAGCAGCAGCGGCCGGTCGGGCTGCAGGTACCGCAGCGGCTCGTCGTCGAGCGAGGACGCCGCCGGCCGCTCGCCCACGCGGGCGATCCGGTCCCCGGCCCGAAGGCCGGCCAGGTCGGCCGGGCTGCCCGGGTCGACCGTGGCCACGAGGTCGCCGCGGACACTGGCCCCCACCCACGCCTGCCGGGAGAGCGTCATGGCCGAGAACACGAGCGCGGCGCACGCGGGCAGGATCAACCACGTCAGCCAGCGGTCTGCGGCGCTGCGTTCCATGCGGCCCCCGGGGACGTTGTCCAATGGGAGAATGGAGCCTTCAGGACCCTCGCGCGGCAGTCTACGCAATCGGCACTTGGACGCGCCAGCACAGGACGCTATTCTCGGTCAAGTCACTGACCCGCCTTGCCGATACGGCCAGTGAAGGTGAAACGGGCGGTCGTAGCGGTGTGCTGAGCGGAGGCGCCAGATCATGCTGGTCCTAACACGGAAGTTAGGAGAGAACATTCGAATCGGGGACGCGGTGAAGATCACCGTGCTCGAGGTTCGATCCGGGCAGGTCAAGCTCGGGATCGAGGCTCCGCCCGAGGTGAAGGTGCACCGGGAAGAGATCTACGCCCGCATCCAGGAAGAGAACCGGAGGGCCATGGGCGGCGGCACGCGCCCGGACGCTCCGCCGGAGACCGGCAAGAAGCCCTGAGAGCGAACGCATTCCCGGTGGCGGCGCCGACCGCGCGAGCGGTCGGTCACGCAGCGCGCCGCGACGAGGAGTCATGACCACGACCCGCCGACGCACCCGCAGGCCCCGCCGCGCCGCGAAGCCGGCAGCCGCTCACGCCGCGCTGCCCGTGCCCGTGCGACTGACGCGCGTCCGCGTCGCGATGCAGCGCATCGCAGCGGGCTACTACGATCGCGACGACGTGCGCGACCGGCTCGCGACGGCCGTGCTCGCCGAGCTGCGCCGCCCCTGACCTGCCGCATTCCCGTGCGCCGGGCCCGCCGCCGCGCTCCGCGGCCGACGCGCCCGGCGTTCGCATGACTGCCGCGACGCGTTTCCCGGGCGCGCGATGCTTCGCCTATACTGCGCGCTCGAAGGAACGCCCATGCCCACGAAAGCCCCGCGCGCACGCAGCGCGCCTCCCCGGGACGAGCTGGTCCGAGCGCTCATGGACGACGCGCAGCACGGCGTGCTGCTGCTCGATCCGCGGGCGCGGCTGAGCGACGCCAACCCGGCCGCCGAGCGCCTGCTGGGCTTCGCGCTCGCGCGCTGGCGCGGCAAGCCGGCCGCGCCGCTGCTCCAGACGGTGGTCGCGGGCGACGACGTCGTGCGCGAGGTCGTCCGCCGCGCCCGCATCGAGCGCGAGACCGTGCTCCACCCGCAGGGCGCGGGCGAGGCGCCGGTGCTGCTGCGCGGATACCGGCTGGGTGCGCCGCCGTGGGTCGTCGTCACCCTGCAGGACCTCACGCAGGTGCTGCGGATGCAGCAGGAGCTGCGCCGCAACGAGCGGCTCGCGACGCTGGGCCAACTCGCCGCCGGTGTCGCGCACGAGATCCGCAACCCGCTCGCGGGGATCGGCACCAGCGCCCAGGTGCTGCTGCGGCGCTTCGAGCCGCGCGACGACCGCGCCCGATTCGTGCAGGTCATCCTCGACGAGGTCGCGCGCCTCGACCGCATCGTCACGAGCCTGCTCCAGTACGCGCGGCCGCGCACGCCGGAGCTCAAGCCCGCGACGCTCGCGAGCTGCGTCGACCGCGTCATCGGGCTCGCCGCGGACACGATCCAGCAGGGCGGCGTGCAGGTCGAGGTCGATGTGGCGCGGCGGCTCGCGTCCATCTACATTGACCCGGACCTCGTGACGCAGGTGCTGCTGAACGTGACGCTGAACGCGGTCCAGGCCATGCCGGACGGCGGCACGCTCCGCTACGAGGTGCGCAAGGTGCGGCGCCGGCGGCCCGAGCGCGGCCCCGGCCGGCGCGCAAACGACCGGCGCGGGACGAGGCCGCAGGGCCCCGGCTGGATCGAGTACCAGCAGGTGCGCGTGATCGACACCGGCGTCGGCATCCCGCGCGGCGTGCTGGCGAAGATGTTCGACCCGTTCTTCACGACCAAGGCGAGCGGCACCGGCCTCGGCCTCAGCATCTCGCAGACGATCCTGCAGGAGCACGGCGGCTCGATCGCCGTCGACAGCCGCGAGGGGCACGGCACCACCGTCCTGCTGAACTTCCCCCTGGAGAAACGGCATGGCGAAAGGCGACAGCACGACGCGCACGCAGGGCGCGCTGACGCTCCTCATCGTCGATGACGAGCGCTCGCTGCGCTTCAGCATCGGCGAGTGGGCCCGCGACATGGGCTACGCGCCGCTGGAGGCCGCGGGCGGGCGCGAGGCCCTCGAGCACGTGCGCGACCACGGCGTGGACGTCGTGCTCCTCGACCTGCGCCTGGGGGACGAGGACGGGCTGAAGATCCTCAAGCAGGTCCGCGACACCGACCCCGCGGTCCCGGTCGTGATGCTCACCGGGCACGGCACGGTCGAGCACGCGGTGCGCGCGATCAAGATGGGCGCCTACGACTTCATGCTGAAGCCCCCCGACCTCGACCACCTCGGCGTGGTGCTCGAGCGCGCGCTCGAGCACGCGCGGCTGCGGCGCGAGGTCGACCACCTGCGCGCGAGCGTGCCGAGCGCGCAGCCGATCGTCGGCGCCTGCGACGCGCTCAAGAAGGCGCTCACGCGCCTCGAGCGCGCCGCGAAGAGCGGCACCTCGACGGTGCTGCTGCACGGCGAGACCGGCTCGGGCAAGGAGCTCATGGCGCGCTACCTGCACGAGAAGAGCGCGCGCGCGGGCGGGCCGTTCATCGAGCTCAACTGCTCCGCGATCCCCGAGAACCTGCTCGAGAGCGAGCTGTACGGCCACGAGCGCGGCGCGTTCACCGACGCGAAGCGCTTCCGCAAGGGCCTCTTCGAGCTCGCCG
>JBAIWU010000580.1:0-5118 GCA_037917155.1 Candidatus Eiseniibacteriota bacterium | reverse complement strand
GCGAGGCAGAACGCGAGGTTGTTCGAGAGCGGCGAGATGTAGTCCATCCGGTCGGTCTGCGGGATGGACTGCGTGTACGTCTTGTACTCCGCCTGCTTCTCCATGCCCGTGTGCAGGTAGCCGATCACCGGCTTGGCGTTGACGATCGTCTCGCCGTCCAGCTCGAGGGCCACCCGGAGCACGCCGTGGGTCGACGGGTGCTGGGGACCCATGTTGAGCGTCATGGTCTCATTGCGCACGGTACTTGACCTTCTTGGGAGCCAGCTTCTTGAGCGATGGATCGGGCACCGTCCGGCCGGGCGTGTTGTGCGTGAACGCCACCTCCTCGTAGCCGAGCGGAGAGTCCTTGCGCAGCGGCCAGCCGACCCAGTCCTCGGGCAGCAGGATGCGCGTCAGGTCCGGGTGGCCCGTGAACTCGATGCCGTAGAAGTCGTACGTCTCGCGCTCGTGCCAGTTCGCCGTGGGCCAGATGCCGCTCACGGTGGGCACGCGCGGGTTCTCTTCCGGCAGG
Source organism: Candidatus Eiseniibacteriota bacterium (assembly GCA_037917155.1). GTDB lineage: Bacteria > Eisenbacteria > RBG-16-71-46 > RBG-16-71-46 > RBG-16-71-46 > CAIXRL01. The sequence continues at coordinate 4,607 of JBAIWU010000580.1, read as the reverse complement.
CGCACCTTGAGCGTGACGCGGGCCGCGTGCGTGAGCGAGAGCAGGTTGTAGACGGTCTCGAAGCGCGGCACGCGGGGCATCCAGTCGACGCCGCCCATCCACGGCAGCATCGCGAAGTCGAGCTCGGGATCGTCGCGCAGGAACGTGCACACGTCGACGAGCGCGTCGGCCGGGAGGTACACCGTGTGGTCGCGCACCGCGTCGCCGCGCTGGCGCTCGAAGGCCACCGCCGGGAAGCGCTCGCGCAGGCGCTCCTCGACGCGTTCGGGGGTTAGCGCCATCAGGCGGCTCCCTTCTTCCTGCGCGTGCGCGGGAACGGGCCGATCTCGGGGCGCGAGGCGAGGATCTTCTCCTGCAGCTTCATGATCCCGTAGATCAGGCCCTCGGGCCGCGGCGGGCAGCCGGGCACGTAGACGTCGACGGGCACGACGTGGTCGACGCCCTGGAGGATCGCGTAGTTGTTGAAGATGCCGCCGCAGGACGCGCACGCGCCCATCGAGATGACCCACTTGGGATCCGGCATCTGGTCGTAGAGCTGGCGCACGACCGGCGCCATCTTGATGGAGACGCGACCGGCCACGATCATGAGGTCGGCCTGGCGCGGGGAGCCCCGGTACACCTCGGCGCCGAAGCGAGAGATGTCGAACCGGGGGCCGGCGATCGCCATCATCTCGATGGCGCAGCAGGCGAGCCCGAAGCTCATGGGCCAGATGCTGTTCGCGCGCGCCTGGTTCACCGCCCAGCCCAGCATGGACTCGACGGTGGTGAAGATGACGCCGCGCTGGACCTCCTCCTCGAGGTTCTCCTGCTCGGTCTTCGGCGTCACGAGCGACGCGTCGGCGGATGGCGGCGCGAGCGTGCGGAAGCGCTGCGGATCGCGTGGATCAGTCATGGTGGATCTCCCGGCCGCGGATGGAGGGCGGACGGCGGAGGACGGGCACGGTCAGTCCCACTCCAGGGCCTTCTTCTGCAGCAGGTACACGTACCCGGCCAGCAGGATCAGGATGAAGAGGACCATCTCGACCAGGCCATAGAGCCCCAGCCACTTGAACGACACGGCCCAGGGGTAGAGGAACACGGCCTCGATGTCGAAGAGGATGAAGAGCACCGCGACCAGGTAGAACTTCACCGAGAAGCGGCCCCGCGCGTTCCCGATGGGGTCGACGCCGCACTCGTAGGGCGAGGTCTTCACCGGGTTCACGCGGCGCGGCACGATGAACGTCGACAGGCCGATGGTCACCGCGGCGAATCCTATGCCGACGACAACGAACAGCAGAACGGGCAGATAGGCGAGCATGCCGTTGATCGCTTCCTCGGGGACGAGGGCGCACCATGCGCCCAACCCCGCACCCTAAGATTGGCCGCGGGGGGCGTCAAGCAACGCCCCCCGCACCGTTCACCTCGATTGCCTCAGCGCGCTCGTGAGCGCGGGCACGACCTCGAACAGGTCGCCGACGATCCCGTAGTCGGCCACCTTGAAGATGGGCGCGTCGGGGTCCTTGTTGATCGCGACGATGCACTTCGACGACGTCATGCCGGCGAGGTGCTGGATCGCCCCGCTGATCCCCACGGCGATGTAGAGCTTGGGCGCCACGACCTTGCCCGTCTGCCCCACCTGCTCGCCGTGCGGACGCCAGCCGGCGTCGACCACGGCGCGCGAGGCGCCGACGCTGGCGCCGAGCGCGTCCGCGAGCTGCTCGATGAGCGTGAAGTGCTCCGGGCCCTTCATGCCGCGGCCGCCTGAGACAACGATCTCGGCCTCGGTCACGTCCGGCTTGCCGCTCTTCGCGCCCGCGAGCCCCGTCACCTTCGCCCGCGGCGCGGCCGCGTCCCACGCGAACGCGAGCGGCTCGACCGCCGCGGTCCTGCCGCCGGCCGGCTCGATCGGCGCGAAGAGCTTCGGCCGCAGGCTCGCCATGGCGGGCGATGCCGTGAACGCCACCTTCTGGAGCGCCTTGCCGGCGTAGACCGGACGCGTCGCGACGACCCTGCCGTCCGCGACGGCGAGCGCCGAGCAGTCGGACGCTAGCCCCACGCCCGCCATCGCCGCGACGCGCGGCGCGAGGTCGCGGCCCATCGCCGAGGCGGGGAACAGCACGAGCGCGGGCGCGACGGCCGTCACCGCCGCGGCCACGGCCGTCGCGAAGCCCGCCGCGTCGTAGCGCGCGAACGCCTCGTGCGTCGCGAGCAGGACCTTGTCCGCGCCCGCCTCGCCCAGCGCGGCCAGGCCGGGATCCGCCACCGCGCAGCACACGCCCACCACCGGACCGCCCAGGGAGGCCGCCAGCCGCGACGCCTCGCCGAGCGCCTCGCGCGAGACCGGGCGGACGTGCCCGTCGCGCTGCTCGAGAACCACGAGAATGCTCACGTCGGCCTCCTCAGATGACCTTGGCGTCGTCGCGCAGGGCGCGCACCAGCTCGGGGACGGCCGCGGCGCCCTCGCCGACGATGCGGCCGGCGGCGCGCGCGGGGGGCAGCTCCAGCGAGACGAGCTCGAGGTGGGGCGCGCCGAGGTCCAGCGCGCGCTCCTCGATCGGCTTCTTCTTGGCGGCCATGATGCCCTTGAGCGATGCGTAGCGCGGCGAGTTCAGGCCCTTGTCGCACGTGAGCACCGCGGGCAGCGGCAGCTCGACCTGCTCGCGCCCGCCCTCGATCTCGCGCTCGACCCTGGCCGTCTGGCCGTCGAGCTCGAACGCCGCGACGACCGTCGTGCACGGCAGGCCGAGCAGCGTCGCGAGCATCGGGCCCACCTGCGCCGCGTCGTCGTCGGCCGCGGACTTGCCCAGCCACACGAGGCCCGGGCCCAGCGGCCGGATCACCTCGGCGAGCGCCTTCGCCACCGCGAGCCCGTCGGGCGCGAGCGCGTCCGTGCGGAGGTGGATGGCACGGTCCGCGCCCATTGCGAGCGCGTTGCGCAGCGTCGTCTGCACGGTCGCGCCGCCGAGCGAGACCGCGACGACCTCGCCGGCGCCGAGCTTCTCCTTCAGCTGCAACGCCGCCTCGACCGCGTACTCGTCGTACGGGTTCATCACCCACGTGACGCCCGCCGGATCCAGCGTGCGCCCGTCGCCCGCGACCTTGACCCGCGTCTCGGTGTCGGGGACCTGCTTGATGCATACGATCTGCAGCAAACGCCACCTCCGGTTCGGCGCGCGCGACGCTCCGCCTCGGGCGCCCGCGGAGGGCGTGCGCCGCATGGCCTTGCGCCAAGATTCACAATGTGGTCCGACGCGCTCGTCGCGGGCGGGCCGGGATGGAGGCGGCGCCCGTCGACGCGGGTCGGCGCCGCAGTGTCACCGGACGTCGGACGGGGTGTCAAGGCATCCGCAGGGCGGCATCGCGGCCGGTGCGAGCGCGGAATCGCTCCCCCCCGTCCCGGCCACGCGCGGCGGCCGGTCAGTCGACGCGGACCCCGGTGGCCGAGACGTTCTTGCCCAGGAAGCGGCCCGCGAGCCGGTCGATCGCGCGGCTCGGCGGGAAGACCACGCGGTCGTACAGGGCGACGTGCGCCGGCGCGATCCGTCCGTCCCGCGGGCCGACGTACTTGTACGCCAGCGCGGCGAGGAAGCCGAGGCTGTCGTGGTACCGGGCATCGCGCAGCGAGAAGCCGGCGCCGAGCAGCGCGCGCTCCAGGCTCGCGCGCGTGTAGCGCCTCCAGTGCCCGATGCTGCGGTCCATCGTCGAGTACAGCACCTGGAAGGCGGGCACGTAGACGAACACGCGCCCCCCGGGCCTGAGCTTCGTGCGGATCTCGCGCAGCGCGGCGACGTCGTCCTCGATGTGCTCGAGCACGTTGAGCAGGTAGACGCCGTCGAGGCTCGCATCCGCCACGCCCTCGAGCCCGGCGTGCACGACGTAACCGTCCGCGGCGAGGCGCTCGCGGTAGCGCGCATCGATCTCGAGGCATTCCACGCGCATGCCCCGGCCGCGCAGGAGGCGCGCGAACGTGCCCTGGCCCGCGCCGAAGTCGAGCAGGCGCTCCTGCGGGCCGAAGCGCGCGAGCAGCAGGTCGACCTGGTGCGCGTTGTAGTGGCGCGCGTTCGACATCACGTCGAGGTTGTCGACGCCCGGGTAGGGAACGTGGCCGTCGATCACGCGGGCCTCCCCTCCGCCGCGGGCCGCGCGGAGAGCAAACCCGCCGCCGTGAAGCAGAAGAGCACGGCGTAGTACGGCATCGCGTACCGGACCACCGTGCAGAACGGCACGTAGACGAGGCACCAGAGCACGCCGAGCGCCGGCAGGAGGCGCGCGGCCACGGGATCGGGCCGCCCGCGCTGCGCGCCGACGACCGCCAGCGCGATCGCCCCGAGGTTGAAGGCGGCGAGCAGCCAGCTCGCCCGCGAGGGCGGGTCGTCGTAGCCCAGGTTGAGCCAGAGCTGCGCGAACTTGCGCAGCGTCAGGCGCGCGTAGCGGCCCGGGTCCGCGGCGATCACGGCCCGCGCATCCCGCATCATCCAGCGGCTCTGCGCGAGCTCGTCCATGCGCTCGAGCGAGTCGCGCAGCCGTGCGGGCACCCAGGGATCGCCGAGCCCGCCCACCATGCGCCCGCCGACCGGCGCCGCGCCGCCCCAGAAGGCCATGCCGCTGGTCGAGACGCCGGGCACGAA
>JBAIWU010000579.1:0-3160 GCA_037917155.1 Candidatus Eiseniibacteriota bacterium | reverse complement strand
GGCGCCATGTAGCGCGGCGTGCCGACGATCGTGCCGACGGTCGTGAGCGCGGACTCGACGGTCGCGCGAACCGGCCGTGCGATGCCGAAGTCGGCCACGATCGCGATGCCCTCCGAGAGCAGCACGTTCTCGGGCTTGATGTCGCGGTGGACGAGTCCCTCGTGGTGCGCGTGCCCGAGGGCGCTGGCGATGCCGGTCGCGAGCCGGACCGCGTCCTCGACCGGCAGCATGCGCTCGCGCGCGAGCCGGTCGCGCAGCGAGCCGCCCGGGATGTACGGCGTGACGTAGTAGAGCCGGCCCTCGGCCGCGCCCGAGTCGTAGAGCGGCAGGATGTGCGGGTGCGTCAGGCGCGCGGCGATCTCGATCTCGCGCAGGAAGCGCTCCTGCCCGATCTCCGCCGCGCGCTCCGGCGTGAGCACCTTGATCGCGACCTTGCGGCCGTGCTTGAGGTCGTCCGCGAGGTACACGGTCGCCATGCCGCCGCGACCCAGCTCGCGCTCGATCCGATACCGGTCCGCCAGGGCCTGCGGGAACCGCTCCAGCACCGAGCTCATGACGCCCGGAGTCTACACCCGGGCGATCGTCTCAGCCCTTCGCATCCCCCCGGGCGACCGCGATCTCGGCCACGTACGCCCCGCCCGCACGGCGCAGCGCCAGCCGCCCCGTCCATGCGCGGCCGTCGTTGCCCCTGAATCGCCACGCGCTCTCGAACGCCCCACCGCGGCCGGACGATGCGACGCGCGTCCACTGGCCGGCCCGCAGCGCGCCCTCGACACGCGCCAGGAGCGCCTCGGCCGGCTGGTCCGGGCGCAGGCGCACGACCACGTCCCAGCGGTCGCGATCCCCCTCGGTCCGCACGACGCCCAGCAGGCCCAGGTCGTCGAGCTTCAGCTCGGGGATCTGGTGGTCGGCGAGCGCGGCGCGGGCGAAGCCGCCCCCGGTCTTCCAGTCGTACTCCTCGCCCAGCGCGACCTCCTCGGCGTAGCCCGTGCCGAACAGCCGCGCGATCACGTGCAGCGCGCCATCCATGCCCGCCGAGAGCCCGGCCGTCGCGACGATCCGGCCGTTGTCGACGTAGCGGCGGTCCGACACGACGCGGATCTTCGGGTACTGCCGCGCGAGCCTGGGGATGTTGTGGTCCGTCGTGGTGGCGGCGAGCCCGTCGAGCAGGCCGGTGTTCGCCAGGATGAACGCGCCGTTGCACACCGACATCGTCACGCTGTCGCGCCCGCTCACCTCGCGGATGTAGCGCAGCGTCGCCTCGTCCCGGCTCGCCGCGCCGACGCCGCCGCCGGGGATCACGAGCACGTCGGGCCGGGGCGCGTCGGCGAACGCGTACTTCGGCACGACGCCCAGTCCCATCGCCGTCGTGACGGGGTCCTTCGTCGCCCCCACCGTGTACACATCGCAGCCCGCGGCGCCGAACATCTCGTACGGGCCGCTGAAGTCGAGCACCTCGCAGCCGGTGAAGACGAGGATCGCGACCTTCGTCGCGAAGTGCGGGTCGGACGCCGGGCTCGCGGCGGCCGAGCCGGCCTCCACAAGCGCCATGCCGCAGGCCGGGCAGGTCCCAGGACCCGCGAACGACGTGGTGTCGCACGGCAAGCCGCAGGGCGGGCAGATCCAGCGTGCCTGCGCGGTCGGCGCCGCGGCGGCGAGGGCGAGCAGCAGGGCGACGAGCGAAACGACGAGCCGCGGCGGGACGAGGGAACGGATCGAGGGCGTCACGTGGGCCTCCCGGATCGGCGCGGGCCGCGCTCGGGCGGCTCCGCAGGTGGACGCGGCCGTGTGAAACGCTCGCGATAAGTCGCGGGCGGGACACCGAGCGCGCGCACGAACGCCCGCCGCATGGACTCCGGCGTGCCGTGGCCGCTGCGCGCGCAGACGGCCCCGAGCGGATCCGCGGTCTCCTCGAGCAGCCGCCGCGCGGTCTCCAGCCGGACCGAGGCGACGTAGCGCGCGGGCGTCGTGCCGGCCTCGCGCGTGAACACGCGTGCGAAGTGGCGCGGGCTCATCGCGACGCGGCGCGCCAGCCGCTCGACCGACAGGTCCTCGGCGGGGTGCTCGACGACCCACGCCTGCAGCTCGCGCAGCGGCTCGTGCGCGGCCAACTGCGCCTCGAGCTGGGCGCTGAACTGGGCCTGGCCGCCCGGCCGCTTGAGGAACATGACCAGCTCGCGCGCGGCCGCGAGCGCCACGTCGCGCCCGAAGTCCTCTTCGACGAGCGCCAGAGCGAGGTCCATCCCCGACGTCACGCCGGCGGAGGTGTGGAGCGTGCCGTCGCGCACGAAGAGCCGGTCGGGCTCGACGCGCACGCGCGGGAACTCGCGCGCCAGCGTGTCGCAGTGGTGCCAGTGCGTGGTCGCGCGGCGGCCGTCGAGCAGGCCCGCCTCCGCGAGCAGGAACGCCCCGGTGCAGATCGAGGCCAGCCGGCGCACGCGCCCGGACTGGCGCCGGATCCAGCGCAGCAGCGGCGCGTTCGTGCGGCAGTGCCCGACCCCGACGCCGCCGGCGAGCATGAGGGTGTCGATGCCGGGCCCCGCGTCCGCGAAGCCGCGCGCGGCCTGGAGCACGAGCCCGGAGGACGTGCGGAACGCGCCCCGCCGGAGCCCGAGGATCTCGACCTCGTACGCCAGGTCGGGACGCCGCCCCTCGTCGCGCATCCAGCGCGCCGCGCGCGAGAACACCTCGAGCGGTCCGACGACGTCGAGCACCTGCGCGTCGGGGAACGCCAGCATCGCCACGCGCAGTGGCGCGCGGCGTGGAGCCGGGGACGGCAGGCGGGGCGCACGGTTGCGTCGCATGGCCGCATCATGCGTTCGCGCGCGTGTGGCCACAATGCCAATGTGCCCACGTTTCCTGCCATGGTCCTCGGAAGCGGAACCGCCGCGGGCGGCGCTCGCCGCGCCCGGCGGCCTCAGCCCCGACGGGGGCGGCGCGCGAGCGGCGCGCGGGCCCGCGCCTGGAAGCGCCGCGCCTTGTTGCGGTTCCCGCACGCCCGCATCGAGCACCAGCGGCGGCTGCGGTTGCGCGAGCGGTCGAGGAAGAACCAGCCGCACTGCGCGTCGGCGCACTGGCGCACGCGCTCGCGCTCGTCGGACTCGAGCAGCCGCGCCGCCTCGAGCGCCGCGGCCCACGCCGGGCGCTCCGGCGGCGCGTC
>JBAIWU010000578.1:0-5074 GCA_037917155.1 Candidatus Eiseniibacteriota bacterium | reverse complement strand
GGCGAGCGCCAGCAGCGCCATCCAGCCGAAGCTGGTGATGCCCTCGACGCGCGGCCCGGCCTGGTACACCGGCCCGAGCCCTTCGATCCACGAGCGCGCGAAGCGGAACGTGATGAACGAGTCGTCGACCGTGAACGGCCAGTAGAGCGCCGCGTGCGCCCCGAGCGCCGCGCAGGCGAGCGCGAGGGCGAGCCGGTCGTGGCGTGGCGCGACCGCGCACGCGAACGCGGCGGCGAGGGCGGGGAGGAGGACCACTCCCCAGTGGAGGAGGATCGTGGTGGGCATGGCGGCCGGCGCGTCATCTTGACATTTCCTTGATAAGAACGCCACGGCCGATGCGGGGTGGAGCATGGCCGGCCGGTCGCTCCGAGGGCGTCCGCGATCGGTCGACGTACACGCGACCTTTCAATAGCATGGTGTCCTGCCACTGGTGCCGGGCCGGGGAGGTCGCGCGGCCGGCCCGTGGTCCCCACACCCCACGAGGGAGGTTCGACATGCAGCGGAAGCGTTACGCGATCGTCGGGGCGCTGGTGGCCCTGCTCGCGCTGGCGGGCACGGCGCTCGGCGCCACCTATCCCCAGGACCACGACGGCTGGTATCTCGGTCTCGGCGTCGGGGGCGGCTCCCTGGGCGTGTCGAGCGGCGGCTCGAGCAGCGAACGCGAAGGCGGCCCCATGGGCAGCATCCGCGGCGGCTACCCGATCAACCCGCAGGTCGCGCTGGCATTCGAGAGCAACCTGTGGACCAAGGAGCAGGACAGCGTCACGCTCACGTACGACGCCACGACGGTCGGCGCGGCGTTCTTCCCGTCCGAGGGGCTGGTGCTGCGCGGCGGGATCGGGTTCAGCAGCGTCGAGATCTCGGCCAGCTCGGGCAACACGACGGCGTCGGTCAGCAAGACGGGCTTCGGCTTCACGTACGGCATCGGCTACGAGTTCCGCCTGACGCGATCGTTCGCGCTCGGGCCGCAGCTCGACGGCGGCTTCGCCTCGATCGGCGAGGACGCCACGTTCAAGTCCCACACCGCCAACTGGGTCGGCCTCGGCCTGGAGGCCAACTGGTACTTCCTGAGGAAGAAGTAGGCGGCGATCCGCCCCGCGCAGACGCGATCGGCCGGCCGGGACCTCCCGGCCGGCCGTCGTCGTCGCAGCGTGCTACTTGCCGAGCAGGCGCAGGATGCCGGTCGTCATCCACGGCATGTACGTGATCATCAGCACGCCGATCCCGATGATGACCAGGAACGGCACCACGTGGCGGTAGAGCTGCGGCAGCGGCCGGTTGAAGCGGGAGGACGAGAGGAACAGGTTCAGGCCGACGGGCGGGAAGAGGAAGCCGAGCTCCAGGTTCGCGAGGAACACGATGCCCAGGTGCACCGGATCGATGCCGAACGCGGCCCCGATGGGCGCCACGAGCGGCGCCAGGATCACGATCGCCGAGTAGATCTCGAGCACGCTCCCGAGCACGAGCAGCACGACGTTGAGCACGAGCAGGAAGACGTGCGGTGAGTGGATGTGCGTCCGCACCGCGCCGAGCAGCGCGTCGGGGATCTGCGCGTCCACGAGCCAGCTCGTCAGCCCCATGGCGCTCGCGAGCAGGATGAGCACCGAGCCGCAGAGCACGCCGGCCTTGAGGAGCACGCCGGGCAGGCCGCGCACGGGGTGGATGTCGCGGGTGACGAAGCACTCGATCACGATCGCGTAGGCGAACGCGATCGCCGACGCCTCGACCATCGTCGCGAGGCCGCTCGCGAACAGCGCCACCACCAGCACCGGGACGGTGAGCTCCCACTTCGCGCTCCAGCCCGCGCTCACCGCCTCGCGCAGCGAGAACGTCTGCGTCGGCGAGCCCACGGTGCGGCCCATGTGCACGCCGTACAGGCCGACGATCACGACCAGCAGCGTGCCCGGCACGAGCCCGGCGAGGTAGAGCGAGTCCGCGGGCACGTTGGCGACGATCGCGTAGAGGATCACGGGCAGGCTGGGCGGGAACAGCAGGCCGAGGCTGCCGGAGGCGGTCACCAGCCCGAGCGAGAAGCCCTCCGGGTAGCGCTCCTTGAGCAGGATGGGGAACAGCAGCCCGCCGAGCGCCATGATCGTGATGCCGGAGCCGCCGGTGAACGTCGTGAACAGCGCGCACACCGCCACGACGAGCACGGCGACGCCGCCCGGCATCCAGCCGAACAGCGCGCGGAAGAAGCGCACCAGCCGGTGCGAGGCGTTCGACTCGGCGAGCACGTAGCCGCACGCGGTGAGCAGCGGGATCGCGGGCAGCGTCGGCGACACCATGAGGCGGTAGACCTCCGCCGTCACCGCCGAGACCGGGACGCCGCCCTTGAAGAACAGCACCAGCGCGATGCCGCCCATGGCCAGGAACACCGGCGAGCCCACGAGCGTCGCGAGCACGACCAGCGCGAGCAGCGGCAGCCAGAGCGCCTGGCCCGCGCCCGGGATCGCGCCCAGCGAGAACGCGACCGCGATGCTCGCGAACGCCACGGTGCGCCCCTTCCACGTGTCGCCCGCGCGCCAGGCCAGCCGGAAGGCGATGAGCGCCAGCGCCAGCGGCATCACGCACTCGCTGACCCACGCCGGCAGCCCGATCGCCAGCTTCTCCCCTTGCAGGCGGTCCGCGAGCACGACGCCCACCGCGGAGTAGGCCAGCACCGCGCAGGCCGCGGCCGCGACCGACGAGGAGAAGAGACGCGCCCAGTCCCGCGCGCGCGCGTGCCCGATCGCCTCGGCGGTCGAGAGCGTCAGGTGCCGGCCCTCGCGGGTGGCGAGCAGGCCGCCGAGGAACGCGAGCCAGAGCGTCAGCTGCGCGCGGTACGTCGCCGAGCCGGGGAAGGAGAAGCCGCCCAGCGGGCGGCCGAGCGCGTCGACGAGCGGCAGCAGCATCGACACGAGGAACGCGGCGACCAGCAGGCCGCCCTCGACCCGGTGCAGCAGCCGGACGACGGCGTTCGGCCGGTGCGCGGCGGCCTCGTTCAGCGCGCGCCTCCGCTGCGGGCGCGGAAGGCGTCACGCTCGCGGCGCGCCAGGTCGAGCACCTCGGGCGGGACGCGGATGCCCTTCATGCCGCCCGCGAACTGCTCGGCGGTGGCGCGGAACTGCGCGGCATTGGCCCCGGCGACGGGGTTCACCTTGAGCCCGCGCTTCTGCATCTCGACGATCGCGGTCGTGTCCTGGCGCGGCACCTCGACCTCGAGCTTCTTCTCGAGCTTCGAGCACGCGGCCATGATCCGCTGCTGGTCCGCGGGCGCGATCTTGGCCCACGCGGACTTGGTCATGACCAGCCCGCCGACGAGCGGGGCCATGCCCATGCCCACCATGTTCGGCGTCTGGCGGTACCACTGCAGCGTCAGCCCGAGCAGCGGCGTGGTCGGGTACGCGTCGATCATGCCGGTCTGCAGGCCCGTCATGATGTCGGTGGCGGCCAGCGCCACCGGCTGGAAGCCGAACGACTTCCAGAGCGAGAGCATCTGGTCGTCGCCGGCCCACACGAACATCTTCGTCCTGCGCAGCCCGTCGACGGTGGAGACCGGCGCCTTGGTGAAGAAATAGACCCAGCCGCCGTGGCCCCACGAGAGCAGCACGAAGCCCTTGGCCTCGAGCCGCTGCCGGAGCACGGGCTCGAGCTTCTCGAGCGTCGCGTAGAGCTCGGGGTACGAGGTGAAGAACATCGGGATGTTGAACACGTTGAAGGCCGGGTCGATGTTCGCCAGCCCCGCGGTGGTCACCGCCGCGGCTTGGAGCTGGCCGATGCGCATCTTGCGCACGAGGTCGGGCTCGTCGCCCGCGACGCCGCCGGGGTAGACGCGCAGCACGACGCGCCCCTGCGTGCTCGTGGTCCAGTCCGCGCCCATCTCGCGCATCGACTTGTCCCACACGGAGCCCTCGGGCACGAGCGTCGCGAGCTTGATCACCTGCGCCTGCGCGGCCGCGGGGAGGGGCGCGAGCGCGACGGCGGTCGCGGCCAGCGCGAGCAGCGCGCCGAAGCCGAGCGGGAGCCAACGGCGGTGCGACGGGGTGGGGGTCATTTGTTCTCCTGGGTGTGCGAGGTGTCGGAGGGAGCGGGAGTCTCGGCGTCCTCGAGGAAGAACTCGTCCTGGCGGTCCAGCAGGGCGCGCGCCTTGCGCTGGATGACGATCGTCTCCAGCCGGTTCGACGGATCGTCCTCGGGATTGAACGTCAGCGCCTTCTCGAGCAGGGCGCGGAACTCCTTGCGGTCCTGCTGCAGCACCGAGACGGTCTGCGCCAGCGTCACGTAGGGGCCGGGCCGCGTGTCGTGGCCGAGCTCGACGGCGCGGCGGAAGTGTTCGCGCGCCCGCGGGATCGAGCCGCCCATCGCCTCGGGCAGCGCGTCGAGCACGATCGCGGCCTCGTGGAAGGCGCCGCCCTCGTAGCCCTCGTCGAGCGCGAGGCCGCGCTGGACGAGCGCGTGGATCGCGGGCAGGTCGGCGAGCAGCTCGGGCCGGTCCTTGCCGAGCGCGATAGCGGAGCCCCACGCCGCGGTGGTCCAATAGAGCATCGGCACGTCGCGCGCCTGCAGCCGCGCGACCGCCTTCGCGGGGTCGATCCGCAGCTCCTCCTCGATGCCGGGATGGTGCAGCGCCAGCCCGCGCAGCCCGTAGCCCCGCGCGCGCAGGTCGAGGCGCAGCGCCCGCTGGTGGAGCGCCTGCGCCCGGGCGTAGTCGCTGTTGACCAGCAGGTCGCCCTCGGACTGCACCCAGGCGAACGCGTAGGTCGTGTAGCCCTTGCACAGCGTGAGCAGCAGGCCCTGGTGGTCGGGCACGATGGCGAGCAGCGACTCCATCGTCTTGAGCCCGAACGGCAGGGCGTCGCGGACGAGGTCCGGGTCGTCGTCGGTCCCGTAGACGTCCGGGCCGCTGGTCAGCGAGTTGGCGACGCTGCGCGCCACGAAGCGCCGCACGGAGCACGACCCCAGCGCGGCGGGCAATGCGGCGGCGAGCAGCAGGACCAGCAGGGCGCGGGCGACCGACGCGCCGGGGATGGTGCGTCCAAGTGGGGGCAAGCGGATCCTCCATCGCCGCGTGGTCGGGCACGGAGAGCGCACTCCC
>JBAIWU010000577.1:0-13227 GCA_037917155.1 Candidatus Eiseniibacteriota bacterium | reverse complement strand
TCGAGGAGCTGGCCGAGTTGCTGCGCCGAGCGCGCGCCGAGGGCGTGCCGGTCAGCTTCCGCGGCAGCGGCCGCAGCTACGGCGACGCCTCGCTCAACGCCGGCGGGCTCGCGATCGACGTGCGCGGCATGGACCGCGTGCTCGCGTTCGACCGCACGACCGGAATCGCTGAGCTGGAGCCCGGCGTCACGATCGAGCAGCTCTGGCGCGCCGGCCTGCCGCACGGCTGGTGGCCGCACGTCGTGCCGGGGACCATGTTCCCCACGATGGGCGGCTGCGTGGCGATGAACATCCACGGCAAGAACTGCTTCAAGGCGGGGCCGTTCGGCGATCACGTCCAGGAGCTCGACCTGCTGACCGCCGACGGCGTGACGCGCACGCTGAGCCGCGAGCGCGAGCCCGAGCTCTTCCGCGCGACGATCGCCGGCCTCGGCCTGCTGGGCGCGGTGACGCGCGTCAAGCTCGGCATGAAGCGCATCGAGAGCGGGCGGCTGCGCGTGCGCCCGTTCCGCACGGCGACGCTGGACGCGATGTTCGACTGCTTCGCCGAGCGCCTGCCCGCGTCGGACTACCTCGTCGGCTGGGTGGACGGCTTCGCCGGCGGCCGCGGGCTCGGGCGCGGGCTCGTGCACCAGGCGAACTACCTCTCGGGCGACGAGGACCCGCAGGGCCGCTCGCTGCTCGACAACGCGAAGCAGGACCTGCCGCCGAGCGTGCTCGGCGTGCCGCGCCGGCTCGTGTGGCGGGTGATGAAGCTGTTCACGAACGCCCCGTCGATGCGGCTCGTCAACGCGGCGAAGTATCTCCTGCCCGAGACGCTCGCGCCGGGCGGCGCGTACCTCGAGACGCACGTGGCGTTCGCGTTCCTGCTCGACTACGTCCCCAACTGGCGGAACGCCTACGGCGGCGCCGGCTTCATCCAGTACCAGGTGTTCGTGCCCGACGCGACCGCCCGCCGCGCCATGGCCGGGGTGCTCGAGCGCTGCCGCCGGCGCGGCCTCGTGAGCTACCTCGGCGTGTTCAAGCGCCACCGGCCGGACGAGTTCCTGCTCTCGCACGGGCTCGACGGCTGGTCGCTGGCGCTCGACTTCGCGGTGCCGCCGCGCGATCCGAGGCCGCTCTGGGACCTCGCGCGCGAGCTCACCGACCTCGTGCTCGAGGCCGGAGGCCGCTTCTACGCGGCCAAGGACTCCGTCCTCGACGCCGCGCAGTTCGCGCGAGCGTACGGGGAGCGGCTGGAACGATTCCGCGCGATCAAGCGCCGGCTCGATCCGGGCAACCTGTTCCAGGGCGACCTGGCGCGCCGGCTCGACCTGCTCGGGCGCTGATCCGGCCTCCGCCGGCCGCGGTCGCCTCCGCGATCGGTGCGCCCCGTGACGGCGGCTTCCCGGGGTCGCCCGCTCCGCGCCCCGGGAGTAGGCTTCTCGCACCGGCCCCGGGCCCGAAACCCGCGCTGCGGTCGGTCCGGGGCCTGCCGATAACACCCGTGCCCGTCCCCCCGGGTCAGGGAGACCCCAATGCCCGGCGAACCGCTCTCGCTCACGGACACCTCGTTCGCTTCGCCCCTGCGCGCCGACGTCACGACGCTCCAGGAGCAGCGCGAGGCGTTCCGCTCCGATCCCGTCGCGCTCGCGCTGCTCGAGGCCATGCCCGGGCCCGCGATGGTCCTCAATCGCCAGCGCCAGGTCGTGGCCCTGAACCGCCCGCTGCGCGAGATGTTCGGCGTCGCCGACGAGCGCACCGTCGTCGGCCTGCGCCCCGGCGAGCTGATCCGGTGCGTGCACTCCGACGAGCGCGAGGCCGGGTGCGGCACGACGCGCGCCTGCGCGCACTGCGGCGCCGTGAACGCCATCCTCGACTGCATCACCAACTCGAAGCGCACCTCGCGCGAGGCGCGCATCCGCACGCGCAGCGGCGCCTCGCTCGACGCGCGCCTGCACGCAAGCCCCGTGACCGTGGGCGGCGTGGCGTTCGTGGTGCTCGCGCTCGAGGACATCGGGCACGAGAAGCGCCGGCAGGTGCTCGAGCGGCTGTTCCTGCGCGACCTGCACGCGACGTGCGACGACATGCGCGGGATCGCGGCGCGCATCGACCGTGCGGTGCCGGACGCGGAGGCCGACCGCGCCGACCGCCGCGGGCTGCACCGGCTCGCCGATCTCGCGCTCGACCAGCTCGAGGGCCAGCGCCAGCTCCTCGCCGCGGAGACGGGGGACCTCGCGGTCGAGCCGCGGGCCACGGACCTCGCGGCGCTGCTCGAGGACCTCGCCGAGGGGTACCGCCGGCTGCCCTCGGCGCAGGGCCGCTTCATCCGGCTCGAGCACGGCCGCGCGTCGGCCCTGCGCACCGACCCGGAGCTGCTCGCGCGCGCGATGGGCGACCTCGTCCGCAACGCCCTCGAGGCCACCCCGGCGGGCGGGACCGTGTCGGTGAGCTGCGAGGTGGACCGTCACGTCGCGACGCTCTCGGTGCACAACGACGGCGTCATCCCGGAGGACGTGCAGCTCCAGATCTTCCAGCGCTCGTTCACGACGCGCGCCGGGGACGGCCGCGGCGTGGGCACGTACCGCGCCAAGCTGATCGTCGAGCGCTACCTCGGCGGCAGCGTCGAGTTCGTGAGCGACGAGCGCGTCGGCACGCTGTTCGTGGTCATGGTGCCCGAGGCCGCGCCGGTGGCCAGCGCGGCGTAGCGGTCTCATCCCGGCTCGTCGCTCGACGCGTGCCGGGAGTCGGCGGAACCGGACGGCGTTTTCCCGTCGAGCGACGCGCGGACGGGTGCTAGGCTCGCGCGCCATGCGCTCCCCGTGTCCGACCCCGGCCGGCCGCCGCCCGTGAGCGCGGGCCGCCCGTATCGCTGGCTGGCGCTGCTGCCCACCCTGGCCTTGTGCGTGGGCGCTCCGCTCATCGACCGCCTGCACGCCACCGTGGCGGGCGTGCCGCTGCTGCTCGTGTGGATCGTCGCGTGGCTGCTGCTCACGTCCGTCATCATGGCGGTCATCGCCGCGCTCGACCGCCGGATGGAGCGTCCGTGAACCCGGCCCTCCTCGTGCTGGCGCTGTTCCTGCTGCTCTCGCTCGCCCTCGGCGTGTGGGCGCGCCGGGGACACGACATGAGCCTCGAGCAGTGGACCGTGGGCGGGCGCGGCTTCGGCTCGCTGTTCGTGTTCCTGCTCATGGCCGGCGAGATCTACACGACGTTCACGTTCCTCGGCGGCAGCGGCTGGGCCTACGGTCGCGGGGCACCCGCGTTCTACATCCTCTGCTACGGCGCGCTCGCGTACTCGATGTCGTACTTCCTGCTGCCGGCGATCTGGCGCTACGGGATCGAGCACCGCCTGCACTCGCAGGCCGACTTCTTCGCGCACAAGTTCGGCAGCCCCGCGCTGGGCGTGCTCGTCTCCCTCGTGGGCGTCGCGGCGATGGTGCCGTACCTCGTGCTGCAGCTGAAGGGGCTCGGCATCATCGTGTCGGAGACCTCGTACGGCCGCATCTCCGTGGCGCACGCGGTGTGGATCAGCGTCGTGGTGCTGGTCGCGTACGTGATCGTCTCGGGCGTGCGCGGCTCGGCGTGGACGGCGGTCGTGAAGGACGTGATGATCCTCGCGGTCGCGGTGGCGCTGGGGATCTACCTGCCGGTCCACCACTACGGCGGCCTCGGCGCGATGTTCCGCGCGATCGAGCAGGCGCACCCCGGCTTCCTTTCGCTGCCCGCCAGGGGCATGAGCGCGTCGTGGTTCGTCTCGACCGTGCTGCTCTCGTCGCTGGGCTTCTACATGTGGCCGCACGGCTTCGCCTCGACGTACACCGCGCGCTCCGAGGACGCGTTCCGCCGCAACGCGGTCGTGCTGCCCCTCTACCAGCTCGTGCTGCTGTTCGTGTTCTTCGCCGGCTTCGCCGCGATCCTCAAGGTGCCGGGGCTCAAGGGCCCCGACGCCGACCTGTCGCTGCTGCGCCTGTGCCGGATCACGTTCGGCCCGTGGACCGTGGGCCTGATCGGCGCGGCGGGCCTGCTCACCGCACTCGTGCCCGGCTCGATGCTGCTCATGGCCGCGTCCACGATCCTCGCCAAGAACGTCTACGGCGCGCTCGTGCCCGGCACGTCCGAGGCGCGCATCGCCATCCTCGCGCGCTGGCTCGTGCCCGTGGTGGCGCTCGTCTCGGTGTTCATCACGCTGCGCGGCGGCAGCACGCTGGTGCCGTACCTGCTGCTGGGCTACACGTTCGTCACCCAGCTCTTTCCCGCACTGCTCCTGAGCCTGCCGGCGCGCCGCGTCGTCACGCGCGCGGGGGCGTTCGCGGGCATCCTCACCGGCGTCGCGATCGTGGTCGGCGTGCAGGCGAGTGGCCTGACGCTTGCGAAGCTGTTCCCGACATGGCCGTCCGTGCTCACGGACCTCAACATCGGGATCGTGGCGATGGTGGCGAACGTGTTGATATTGCTGGTCGTGAGCGCGGCGACGCGGCGTCCTGTGCCGCGCACGTCGGCCTGACCCCCGCGCGCGTCACGTCGGCCGCCCTCCCCATGGCGCCGCCTCCGGCGCGGGAGTAACGTGGCGGCTCCATCCGCGCACACCCGCGATACCGTCCGGAGGCCGCCATGAGATTCCGCCTGCCGGTCGCGGCCGCGCTGTTCGCGTGCTGCGGCCTGATGCTCCCGTTCGCCCGTCCCGCCGCGCTGGCCGACGACACCGCCGACCTCGCCAGGCGCGTCGACGCGCTCTCCAAGCAGCTCGACGAGCAGCGCTACACGTTCGACCAGATACTCAAGTCCATCGACGACGTGCTGTGGTTCGAGCGCGTCGGCGACGTCGCGATCGTGGACAAGGTCTACATTACCGGGCCTCCCAATCCCAAGGAGAAGGCCACGTATGGCATCGCCGACGAGCGCCACCCGGTCAAGTTCTGGGCCTACACGTTCGTGCCGCGCAAGCTGGGCGCGAAGAAGGCGCCGCTGCTGATCCTTCCGCACGGGGGCGTGCACGCCGACTTCACCACCTACCACACCCACATCGTGCGCGAGCTGATGGAGCAGGGCTACGTCGTGGTCGCGCCCGAGTACCGCGGCTCGACGGGTTACGGCCAGGGCTTCGAGGACGCGATCGACTACGGCGGCCTCGAGGTGGACGACTGCGTCGCGGCGCGCGACTGGGCCGTCGCCACCATGCCCAACGTCGACGGCGCGCACGTCGGCATGATCGGCTGGAGCCACGGCGGACTCATCTCGCTGCTCGCCGTGTTCGACCACCCCGACAAGTTCGCCTGCTGCTACGCGGGCGTGCCGGTCTCGGACCTCGTGATGCGCATGGGCTACGCCGGGCCCGATTACCAGGAGGAGTTCGCCAGGCCCTACCACCTCGGGCAGACCGCGAACCAGAACGTCGAGGAGTACCGCAAGCGCTCGCCGGCGTGGAACGCGTCCAAGCTGCGCACGCCGCTGCTCATCCACACGACGACGAACGACCGCGACGTGAACTCGATCGAGGTCGAGGAGCTGATCGCGCAGCTCAAGGCGGCCAACAAGGACTTCCAGTACAAGGTCTACAACGACGCCCCGGGCGGCCACAGCTTCAACCGCATCGACACGCCGTTCGCCCACGAGTCACGCCGGGATATCTACGCGTTCCTGGCGAAGTACCTGAAGTAGATCCAGCGCGGGAAACAATCACGCCGCGCGGGCGTCGGGGGCGCCCACGCGGCGATTGTTGCCGGGAGAGCGACGCGTCCGGCGAGGCCTAGTTCGCGTCGGCCGTCGGGGCCTGCTCGGCCACCTTGCGACGGATCTCGTCCATGTCCAGCGCGCGCGCCTGCGCGACGAGGTCGTCCAGCGCCGCCTCGGGCAGGGCGCCGGGCTGCGAGAAGAGCAGGATGTTGTCACGGAAGATCATCAGCGTCGGGATCGACATGATGCCCATGCCGCCGGCGAGCTCCTGCTCCTCCTCGGTATTGACCTTGCCGAACGTGATGTCGGGGTTCCGGCCCGCCACGCGCTCGAAGATGGGGCCGAACGTGCGACAGGGTCCGCACCAGGGCGCCCACCAGTCGATGAGGACGATGCCGTCCTGCTGGATGGTCGATTCGAAGTTGCTCGCGGTGATCTGGGTCGTCGCCATGTGCTCCTCGGGTGAAGGTTCACGGGATTAGAGGCGGCGGAGGCCGGAAAGATTCGGCCCGGGTGGCGTGCGGGCGACGCGTGCGCGCGGCGCGAACGCACGGCCCGCGGCCGGGACCGGCTGCGCGGCATGGGGATGCGGCGCCGCCCGGAGGGCGCTCGCGCGCGCCGCCGCGATGCGGCCCCGCACGTTCCCGGGACGGCGCCGCGCGGTTGCCGGAGGGGAGCGGGACCGCGCGGCGCCGCGAGCGTCAGGCTTCGCCGCCCTGGGCCCGGAAGATCCCGGCCGCCGCGGCGCCGCCGAGCAGCGGGCCCACGATGTAGAGCCACAGGTCCCGCATCGAGCCGCCGCCGAGCATCGCGTGCACGAGGATCGGTCCCGTGCCCACCGCGGGGTTGAACGCGCCGCCCGAGATCGGGCCGCCCGCGAACGCGGCGACGACGATCGTGAACCCGATCGCGAGCCCGTAGTACGAGTTGCCCTGGGTCTTCGTGGACGTCGCGGTCTGCAGCACGACGAGGCAGAGCGCGAACGTGTACACGAACTCGATCACCAGCGCCCAGAGCGCGGACGTCGTGGGCGCCGGGGCAGGCGCGAACGTGTGACCCAGTGCGCCGCCGGAGACGAGCGCCGCGACGATCGCGCCCACGAGCTGCGCGATCCAGTACGGCAGGATCTCGCGGCCGGGCAGCTTGCCGCGCATCGCCACGGCGAGCGTGACCGCCGGGTTGTAATGACCGCCGGAGATGTGCCCGCCCATGTAGACCATGATCATGAGCGAGGCGCCGATCGCCAGCGGCGCCATCGCCACGCCGCCGGTCACGGTGAGACAGACGGTCAGGACGAGGAAGAACGTGCCGATCGCTTCGGTGAGGTAGGCGCGCATGCGGTCCCCCTTGAGATGGCGCAGGCGCGACGCGTGGAGGCCTGCGCGTTCACTGCGACGGGCCGGCGGCGGCGGGAAGGAGGGAACGCGGCAGGCAGGCGGCCCGCGCCGGTGACCGCGCGCATGGCACCACGCGCCCTCACGCGCTGTCAACGAAGGCGTCTCGCAAAGCCGTCGGGCGAGATGTCGCGTCGGAGCCGCCGCGCTCGCGCAGCACACGCAAACTTCTCACTTGACGCTTCCGATGACGCGCGATGCCCGCCGCCGAGATGGCTTCGCCCGCATCGCGCCGGAGCGCGCACGATGCCCGCGCTGGCGCTTGGCGTGCGCAGTCCGGCCGCGTTGTCGTCGCGAGGCGCGATGCGCGCTCTCCGCGCGAATGCGAGCGCCGAATTCGCGTGTGCTATGAATGCGCTGCGCGCCCCCGCGAATCATCGCCCCCGCGACGGGATTCGCGATGAGCTGCTTCTCCCTGACGCACCTGGCCGACCACGTCCTGCTGCGCGAACCGGCCACGGCGCTCTCGCACGAGCGTGCGTCTACGGCATCGGTGCTTGCGCACCTGGCCGAAGTCGACGCACGCCGGCTCTACCTACCGGCGGCGTATCCATCCATGTATGCCTGGTGCGTCGGCGCGCTGCATATGTCCGAAGACGCGGCGTACAAGCGCATCGCCGCGGCGCGCGCGGCGCGGGCGCATCCGGAGATCCTGGAATACATCGCGTCCGGCCGCCTGCACCTGAGCGGCGTGGTCCTGCTCGCGCCGCATCTCAGGAGCGAGAATGCCGCCGAGTTGCTGGCCGCGGCGACACACAGGAGCAAGGCGCAGATCGAGGCATTGCTCGCCGAGCGCTTCCCGCGGCCGGACGTGCCGGTGTTGGTCAGGCCTATGCCGGTGAGCGCGGCACCCGTGCAGGAATCGCCCGTGGCCATGACAAAGCTGGAACTCGCCCCGGGGCGAGTTGGCATCACGCCGCCCGAACATTCGAGGGCTGCCGACGCCAGGGAGGCGATCCAGCTCGCGGCGCCGCCACGCGTCGAACCCACACCCGCGCCACCCGCCCGCGTGACGCCGCTCGCGCCCCAGCGCTATGCGCTGCAGGTGACGTTGGATCAAGCAGCGCATGACAACCTGCGCGCGGCGCAGGCGCTGCTCGGGCCCGACGGCCGCGACGTGGCGGCCGTGCTGGGCCGTGCGCTCCAACTGCTGCGGCGGGACCTCGAGCGCCGCAAGTACGCGGCGACGTCGCAGCCTCGCGAGACGCGGCGTGTGTCACGCAACCCGCGCCAGATCGCGTCGGGGATCAAGCGTGCCGTGTGGGCGCGTGACCGAGGCCAGTGCACGTTCGTGAGAGACGGCGGCCAGCGTTGCGGGGCGAGATCAGGGCTCGAGTTCGATCACGTCACGCCGGTTGCCCGTGGCGGCGAGGCGACGGTCGCGAATCTCAGGCTGCGGTGCCGCGCGCACAATCAGTATGCGGCCGATTGCGTGTATGGCAGGCCATTCATGAATGGCACGCGCGAGCGCTCGGCCCGGAGCGTGTCAGCATCGACCGCCGGGGAGGCTGCATTCTCGATCGCCGGAGCCGCGCATGGCTCGGAATGACCGGGCGGCGGCGATGCCGGGCGACGTATGCGCGCCTGCGAGGACCGCTGTCGGCGTCAGGCCCCCGGCTTGCGTTCGCACAGCTCCACGAGCACGCCGCCGAGCGTCCTGGGATGCAGGAACGCGACCGTGCTGCCGTGGGCGCCGGGGCGGCCGTGCTCGTCGATGAGGCGCGAGCCCGCGGCCTTCGCGGCGACGAGGCGCGCCTCGAGGTCGTCGACCTCGAGCGAGACGTGGTGCAGACCGGGTCCGCGCGTCGCGAGGAACTTCGCGACCGTGTGCTCCTGCGAGAGCGGCTGGAGCAGCTCGAGCGTGACGGGGCCCAGGTGCACGAACACGACGCGCAGCGCGCCGCCGTCGAGCACCTCCTCCACGCCGCGCGTGGCGCCCAGGGCGGCGACGAGCGTGGCCGCGAGCGCGTCGGCGTCCGGCGTCGCGACCGCGACGTGGCCCAAGGCCCTGACCGGCGCGGGAGGGCTCACACCTTCTCTCCCGGGCGGTGGGTCCCGAACACGCCGCGCAGCGCGTCACACACCTCGCCCAGCGTGGCGCGGGCGGTGAGCGCGCCGAGGATGTGGGGCAGGAGGTTCTCGGTGCCGCGCGCGGCGGCGACCAGCCGGTCGATCGCGGCGGCGCACGGTGCGGGCGAGCGCGAGGCGCGCCAGTCGCGCAGCAGGGCCTCGCGCTCGGTCTCGACGCTCGGGTCGTGCGCGAACGGGGGCGGTGGCACGGGCTGGTCGTCCGCGAACCGGTTCACGCCGACGACGACGCGGGCGCCGCTCTCGACGTCGCGCTGCCACTGGTAGGCGGCGAGATGGATCTGCTCCTGCACCCAGCCGTTCGCGACCGCCTGCAGCATGCCGCCCATTCGGTCCACGTGCGCGAGGAGCGCACGCGCCCGGGACTCGAGCTCGGCCGTGAGCGACTCGACGAAGTACGAGCCCGCGAGCGGGTCGGCCGCGTCCGTGACGCCGCTCTCGTGCGCGAGCACCTGCTGCGTTCGAAGCGCCAGCAGCGCCGACTCGCCCGACGGCAGCCCGAGAGCCTCGTCATAACTATTCGTATGCAAAGACTGCGTGCCGCCGAGGATCGCCGCGAGCGCCTGCACCGTGACGCGCACGACGTTGTTGACCGGCTGCTGCGCCGTGAGCATCGAGCCCGCGGTCTGGGTGTGAAACCTGAGCTTCAGGGCCTCGGGGTCCAGGATCCCGAATCGCTCCTGCAGCAATTCGGCCCAGAGCTTCCTGGCCGCCCTGAACTTCGCGATCTCTTCAAATAAGTGATTGTGCGAGTTAAAGAAAAAGCTCATGCGCTTCGCGATGCGCGTGGGATCCAGCCCGCGGCGGCGTGCGGCGTCGAGGTACGTGAGCCCGTCGGCGAGCGTGAATGCCAGCTCCTGTACCGCGGTCGAGCCCGCCTCGCGCATGTGGTAGCCGCTCACCGAGATGCTGTTCCATTGCGGCACTTCGTGGGCCGTGAACTCGAAGAGATCGGTGATGAGCCTCAAGCTGGGCTCGGGCGGGAATATATACGTCCCGCGCGCTATATACTCTTTCAAAATATCATTCTGCACGGTGCCGCCCAGCGCCGACCGGGGCGTGCCGCGCGCGTCGGCGACCGCGACGTAGAACGCGAGCAGCAGCGGCGCCGTCGCGTTGATGGTCATCGACGTCGTCACGCGATCGAGCGGCAGCCCGTCGAGCAGCGCCTCCATGTCGGCGAGGCACGAGACCGCCACGCCGACCTTGCCGACCTCGCCGCGCGCGAGCGGATGGTCGCTGTCGTATCCCATCTGCGTGGGCAGGTCGAACGCCACGCTCAGGCCCGTCTGGCCCTGCCCGAGGAGGAACCGGAAACGCTCGTTCGTCTGCCGTGCGCTGCCGAAGCCCGCGTACTGCCGCATCGTCCACAGGCGCGATCGGTACATGCCGGGGTGGATGCCCCGCGTGTAGGGCGGCTCACCCGGCGGCGGCGTGCGGCGCGCCATGTCGCGCGGCAGGTCGGCCGGGCCGTAGACCGGCGCGACCGGCAGCTCGCTCGGCGTCGTGCGCGGCGGAACGTCCGGGGCCGCCGGCCCGCGCGCGGCCGCTCGGCGTCCGCTCACGACGCGACCTCGTGGGGCGTCAGCGTGACGAGCTTCTGGCCCGCGCTCACGGCGGCCTTTTCGGCCACGAACACCTCGGCGACGACGCCGCCCGCGTGGCTCACGAGCTCGTTCTGCATCTTCATCGCTTCGAGCACGAGCACCGACTGGCCGGGCTGGACGACGTCGCCCGCCTTCACGCGGATCGCGACCACGGCGCCCGGCATGGGCGCGGCGATCGTCTCGCCGTGGCCGCGGCCGGCCGCGCCCTGCTGCTGCTGCAGGAGCTTCTCGAGCGGGTGCTTGACCTCCACGGGGATCGTGCGTCCCTGCCACGTCACGTCGAGCGCGTCGCGGCCGGGCGAGACGCGCACCTCGTACGAGCGGCCCTCGACGAGGAGCGAGTAGACCTCGCCGTCGGGCAGCCGCACGAAGTCCGCGTCCAGCTTGCGGCCCTCGACGTCGAGCACCACGAGCCCGCGCTCGGTCGAGAAGTCCACCTCGGCGCTGCGGCCGTCCAGCGTCACCCAGAGCTTCATGAGATTCGTGCCTTCACGCCGCCCGCCCCGCATGTGAAATCATCGCCCGCTCCGTGCGCGTCCGGTCCACTTCCAGGCCGAGGCCCCGGGCGTCGCGTCCTCGCGGCGGCCGACGGCGACGCGCTGGCGCTCGTCGTGCGCGTGCAGTGCGGCGGCGAGCAGCGCGACCTCGCGCGCCTCCTCGCCGGCCCCGAGCATCTCGGGCTTGAAATGGTCCTCGAGGAAACGCGTCGAGAGATTCCCGCGGACGAACTCCGGGTGCGCGCACAGCCAGCGGTGGAAGGCGACATTGTGCTTCGGGCCCTCGAGCACGAACTCGGCGAGCGCCCGCAGCAGCCGCCGGCGCGCCTGCTCGCGGTCGTTCCCCCAGCTGACGAGCTTCGCCAGCAGCGAGTCGTAGAAGAGCGAGATCTCGTAGCCCCGGTAGATGCCCGAGTCGTTGCGCACTCCCGGGCCCTGCGGGAAGCGCACGCGCTCGATGCGCCCGACGCTGGGCATGAAGTTGTGCGCGGGGTCCTCGGCGATGATGCGCGCCTCCATCGCCCAGCCGCGCGGCGCGGGCGGCTCGTCGCCGAACGAGAGCGGCCCGCCCTCCGCGATCGCGACCTGCTCGGCCACGAGATCCAGCCCCGTCACCATCTCGGTCACCGGATGCTCGACCTGGAGCCGCGTGTTGACTTCGAGAAAGTAAAACCTGCCCTTCTCGTCCAAGATAAATTCAACCGTCCCGGCCGAGAGATAGCCCACTTCCCTGGCGACGCGGCAGGCGGCGGCGCCGAACGCGGCGCGCGTCGCCGCGTCGAACGCCGCGCAGGGCGTCTCCTCGAGCAGCTTCTGGTGCCGCCTCTGCACGGAGCACTCGCGCTCGCCGAGGAACGCGACGCGCCCGGTCGAGTCCGCGAGGATCTGCGCCTCGACGTGGCGCGGCCGCTCGATGAAGCGCTCGACGAACACGCGATCGTCGCCGAAGGCCGCGCGCGACTCGCCGCGGGTGAGCTCCCACGCGGCGTCGAGCTCGGCTTCGTTGCGCACGACGCGCATGCCCTTGCCGCCGCCGCCGGCCGCGGCCTTGAGCATGAGCGGCCAACCGATCGAGGCCGCGACCGATTTCGCCTCGGCGAGCGAGCCGACGGGCCCGGGCGAGCCCGGAATGACCGGCACGCCCGCGCGCACCGCCGCGTCGCGCGCGGCGAGCTTATCGCCGAGCGCGGCGATCGTGCGCGGCAGCGGTCCCAGGAACGCGATGCCCGCGTCGGCGCAGGCCGGCGCGAACTCCGCGTTCTCGGCGAAGAAGCCGTAGCCGGGGTGGATCGCGTCGGCGCGGACGCGCTTCGCGGTCTCGAGCACGCGCTCCATGTGGAGGTAGCTCTCCCGCGACGGGCCGGCGCCGACCGGGTACGCCTCGTCGGCCATGAGCACGTGGAGCGCCATCCGGTCGGGCTCGCTGAAGATCGCGATCGACGTGCGCTCGAGCTCGCGCAGCGTGCGGATCACGCGCACGGCGATCTCACCGCGGTTCGCGACCAGCACGCGCTGCAGGCGCTTCATTCAATCCTCCAGCACGACGCACGCGACCGCGAGGCCGGCGTCGTGCGACAGCGTCAGGTGCGAGTTCGTCACGCCCATCGCGTGCAGCCGCTCGAGCGCCGCGCCGGTGAAGCGCAGCGTCGGCACGCGGCCGCCGGGCTGGACGACCTCGATCTGCGTCCACGCGATCCCCCCGGCGATCCCGGTGCCGAGCGCCTTGGACGCAGCCTCCTTGGCCGCGAACCGCGCGGCCAGGTGGGGCAGCGGGTCCTTGTGGCCGCGGCAGTAGGCGAGCTCGTCGGGCGTGAACAGGCGCCTCTCCATGCGCTCACCGAAGCGCCGCAGCGACTCCGCGATGCGCTCGGCACGGCAGATGTCCAAGCCGATGCCGCGGACGCTCATGCGACCTCCGGAGGCTCTCGATGGGGAAGGTACGGACCGCCGGACTGTACGCGGCACGCGGGCCGAGGGCAACGCCCC